>NZ_JCACKA010000034.1:88515-104716 GCF_059505145.1 Mojavia sp. | reverse complement strand
TGTATTGGGAAACAATTCGATTGTATCGGGTGACAATGCGATTGTTATGAATATTTTAGAGCAAGTGGCGATCGCACTCATAGCAGAAATCCGCTGTATGTAAAATATTGGTACAACCAAAAAATTAGCTCATGACCAGGTTTCCCTACGACCAGTTTGCAAAAGATTATCTTCAAGAATTGTTACAACCATTGGGTGAAGTGGAAACAAATCGAAAAGTTTCAGCAGAAATACGAGAGATCGATGTTTATTTTGCACCTTCGCCCCAATCAACAACCAACAGAATAGAATTAGGACTGTTAGGAAAATTTGTGGCTGAACCTGCATTAATTGAACCATTTAGAAATGCGGCTACAGTTGCGGAGATTCGCAGTTGTATGAACAAGTTATTTGATATATTTGCCGATTTTAAGCGTCAGGCAAAAGGTGATAAAAATAGAATTATAGAATCAGAGTTACCACGTTTGTGGATTTTTACACCTACAGCTTCAGAATCTATCTTAAATGGTTTTAGAACCAGCATAGACGAAGAGAGATGGGGAGTAGGAGTACATTTATTAGGAGATTATTTGAGAACAGCAATTGTGGCAATTCACCAATTACCTTGTACGGAAGAAACATTATGGTTGAGAATTTTAGGTAAGGGCAGAGTCCAGCAACAAGCTATAGATGAATTAGAAGAAATACCCCAAGATAATCCTTTGCGTTCTAAAGTAATTGATTTACTATTAAGTTTAAAGACTACTTTGGAAGTCAATCAAAATATAGACCAGGAGGATAGAGATTTAATTATGCGCTTATCACCTATTTACGAGCAAAAATTAGCAGAAGCTAAACAAGAAGGACTTCAAACAGGACTTCAAACAGGACTTCAAACAGGACTTCAAACAGGACTTCAAACAGGTATTCAGGAAGGAATCAAAGCAGAACGTCGTAATGTTATAGAGAATTTGTTGCGAGTTCGGTTTGGTTCTTTAGATGCGGAATTAAGCGTAATTATTGAACCTTTATTGGCATTAACTCCAGAGGAATTTACTCCTTTATTATTGCAACTATCGCGGCAAGAATTATTAGATAGATTTCGTTAGAAGGACTTGGTTTTAAATCAATAAGGTTTAGCGAATAAAAGGCGATCGCCGACAACTTTATACATATCTCATCCGCGCGCCAGGCGATCGCGCTCCCGCGCAGTGCCAAAAGTCATCGCACTGCCTTGTTATATTAATGCACCAATTTAAGTTCCTTCAAATCATCTATGGGTTCTTGAAATGAACAGGAACCAAAGGAACGGAAGAAATGTTGCCTAGTTTTTTCTATCTCTGCAATATTTAGTTGGTAATCTTTCCAAGAAATGCCATCGGTTGTGAAGTGAAAATTATTGCTGGATGATTCTTGGAGTAATTCTAAGGCTAACTCTGGCGTTATTTTTTGCTGATAAACAAGTGCTGCCAAGACTGTAACATTTAAAAAGCCGTGCATAACGGTTACAACGCTGTTTGGCTCACTTGTTAAAGGATGTTTGCCTAATAATGGATGATGCAATCCTGCGGTTGCTTTAAAGGAAACTTGAGCTTCTGCAAAAGCGAAGATACTCTGGCACAGTTGAGTAACGCTAGGGAAAGCATCAACTGTTACGCCGCCAGTGCGGATTTTAGCGGCTGCACCAGTATGTTGCAAAACGGGTAAATAAGTTTTGAAGTCGCTATTAAGAAGAATTTCAAAGAATGATTCTATTCCAGCAGGAAGGAAGGAAAGTATTTTTTCGATTTCAGCTGGTGGAAGTGGAGGAAATTCTAGAGATGTAATGGCAATTTTCTCGTTGTTAAATGACTGTAGCTGTGCAATCGCTTCTTTCACATCTCCAGTCATAATTATGCTAAGTGACCATTTTGTTGGTTTTTCAGGCAAAAGTGTTTCAAACTCCTGCAACCGGGAAACTGGCAAAACAAAGCGACCTAACATCCAAGCATAAGGAGTTGCTTGGTATTCTGCATAATTTGCCATTGCTTGTGGTAATTCCAACTTTGCTGGCGGAAACAGTCCAGCGTAGTCCACAACTGATGAAAGAAGCGCCTCTAGTGATGCAAGCATCGGATTTCACCTGCTGTATTTAATCCAATGGTAGCGAGGTTGAAGCTTTGATTTCATTAAGAACAATATTGGTTTGGATTCTATCTATGCCAGGAATGCGGGTAATTTTCTCTGACAGTAACTTTGCCAAGTGCTGATGATTAGGGACAACCATTTTCAGTAAATAGTCGAATTCGCCGCTGAGATGGTGACATTCTAAAACTTCTGGTAGCTCCTTGACGCGATCGCAAAACATTCCAACACATTCAGGCTGATGATTTGCCAAGGTAACCTGGGCAAAACATAGCAAATCTAAACCTAGCGCCTCTCGATTCACCAAAGTTACATAGCGGTCAATCACACCTTTTTCTTCCAGCTTTCTCAATCTCTTTTGCAACCCAGGCGTTGAGAGATTAACTTGACGGGCTAATTCGGCAAAAGTTATGCGGCTGTTCACTTGCAACAGACACAACAGTTGTCGGTCTATGTCATCCAATTGTTGGAGTTGTTCAAAGTTTTTTAGTGTTGGCTTCACCTTCACATTCTCCAGTCCTACTTTTAGTGCTGAGTCTTTCATCAGTGCTGCGTAATGAGTAATGAGTGGGAATCCTCACCCATTACTCTTTATAGCCACAAGGCAACTTTCCTCCTATACGTTGAAGGAAATGAGATTTCTTGTTGTTACTTGTTGTTATTTTTAAGAGTATCCCCAGATAGGGTAGTTAAAACTACATTCTAAATTTATTTTAAAAGTTAATATTTTACACTTGTATATGCTTGTAAGTAAAATTTATAATCTAAATAGGAGACTGAAGTTAATAATCTAAACTTCAAATTCAGCAACGAAAGATAGATTTTTTTTAAGGCATCAGATAAACCTGCCAAAGGGGAGATGTTTATCTATATCAATCTCCTTCTTTAGGGGGCTGTGCCTATATTGTTAGTACAGGCAGTGTAAAAGAAAAGGCGTTAATTCCAGACCATGTTTGGTTAAGGGATGAAAGACCTGAAACTGTCTGCATTTAAGCTTTTTGAAACTGCTGTTCAATCGGCAGGAAGTTCAGCAGTTAAAGAAGCTTTTTAACAGGAGCATTATATGATGAGCGATTTTTGCCCAATTAAACGCATTGACCACCTCGAATTTTATGTTGGGAACGCCAAGCAAGCAGCGTTGTTTTATGCGAAGTGTTTTGGATTTACTAACACAGCTTATCGAGGATTAGAAACGAGCTACCGCGACATAGCATCTTATGTGATGCAACAAGGAAATATCAACTTTGTTTTAAGTACAGGGCTGAGTCCGGATCATTCCATTTCTCAAAGTGTACTGAAACACGGCGACGGTATAGCCATCATCGCCCTAGAAGTACCGGATGCTATTAGCGCTTACAAACAAACAACCGACCGAGGTGCTATAGGAATTATTGCTCCCACCGAACAAGAAGACGCCTATGGGAAATTTCGTTATTCTGCCATTCGTGGCTATGGTGACACTCTGATTAAGTTTATCGATCGCAGCGATTACGCAGGTGTGTTTGCTCCTGGTTTCGAGGCTCAAAATAGGGCGCACCTCAACAGCAAAGGAGTGGGACTGAATGCCATTGATCACATAGTTGGCAACGTCGAATTAGGTGCAATGGAACGCTGGGTGCAGTTTTTTGCCGACACAATGGGCTTTAATCTTTTAGTACATTTTGACGATAAAACCATTGCTACAGAATACTCTGCCTTAATGTCCAAGGTGATGCAGGATGGTGCAGGCAAAATAAAATTGCCAATTAACGAACCTGCTAGTGGCAAACGCAAATCCCAAATAGAAGAGTACCTGGAATATAATTATGGGCCTGGAGTTCAACACGTGGCGTTGGCAACTGACAATATTATTGAGACAGTTACCCGCATGAAAGCAACAGGTGTAGATTTTTTAGTTACTCCACCAAGCTATTACGAAAATTTAGAAGAACGAGTAGGGAAAATTGACGAACCGATAGATAAGTTGGCAGAGTTGGGAATTTTAGTAGATAGGGATCAAGACGGGTATTTGCTGCAAATTTTCACCCAACCTGTACAAGATAGACCAACACTGTTTTTTGAGGTGATTGAAAGACACGGGGCGCGTGGTTTTGGTGAAGGAAACTTCAAAGCCTTGTTTGAAGCCATTGAACGCGAACAAGCACGGCGGGGAAATCTCGTAAGCGTCTAGGGGCGAAGCGATATGACTTACTACTATAAGTTGGGCAAAATTCCACACAAGCGACATACTCAATTTCGCCAGCCCAACGGTTCTTTGTATCACGAAGAATTGATTAGCATTCACGGCTTCTCAGGTGTGCAATCCTTGCTTTACCATCTGCGCCCACCTACTCAGATTCAGAAAATTTTAGTAGAACAAAAGGTAGAAATTCCCTATGAAGAAACTGGTGCGTTGCTGCACCGCCACTTACGGACAGCGACAGTAGGGTTGAGTGGGGATGCGATCGCATCTCGTGTTCCTCTGATGGCTAATGCAGATATCTGTATTTCCGTTGCTCGTCCCACCCAACCGATGCGGTATTGGTATCGGTTTGCTCATGGTGATGAAATAATTTTCATCCATGATGGTAGCGGTGTTTTGGAAAGTCAATACGGCATCCTGCGTTACAAAGCCGGGGATTACTTGGTGATTCCCACAGGAGTGCTGTGGCGCATCATTCCCGACGCTGGAATTGAGCAACGGATGCTCGCGATCGAAGCCCACGGACATATTGAGCCACCAGCTCGTTATCTCAATCGTTACGGTCAATTTTTAGAACATTCTCCCTACTGCGAACGTGACATTCGCCCACCTGATGAGTTAGTTACTTATGACGAAGAAGGGGAATTTGAGGTACGAGTCAAAGCGCAAGACCAAATTACCAGTTACCTTTACCGCCATCATCCTTTAGATGTGGTTGGCTGGGATGGACACCTGTGGCCCTTTGCCTTTAACATCGAAGACTTTGAGCCAATTACAGGGCGACTGCATCAGCCACCGCCTGTACATCAAACCTTTGAAGCCCCAGGATTTGTTGTGTGTTCTTTTGTACCGCGCCTTTTCGATTATCATCCCCAAGCAATTCCGGCTCCCTACAACCATTCCAACGTTGATTCAGATGAGGTCATCTACTACGTAGAAGGCAACTTCATGTCTCGTAAAGGAATTGATCGGGCATCAATTACCGTTCATCCTAGCGGCATTCCCCACGGCCCCCACCCAGGAATGTACGAGGGGTCAATTGGTAAAGAACGGACGAATGAACTCGCAGTTATGATTGATACATTCCGTCCGTTGAAATTAACGAAGTATGCCTTGGCGTTGGAGGACAAAGCCTATTCCTACAGTTGGATTTCACATATAGGAGAACCTGTACACGGCTTTAAGCCGTGAGTTTCTCAAACGAGGTGTTTTATGACTCAAGTTCTTGCAGCACCAAACAATTTAACTATTTCCTCGCGGATTGAAGAACGCTTGCAGCGAGGCGAGTTAACTCAAGCTCAAGTAGATAACTTCCGCGACTTCCTGGCTGAAGTAGAACGTGAATTTTTGCAGCACCGCATCATCACTAATAACACTTATACTCGGTGGTTTAGCAATGGTACGGCAACAGATGAAGAATTGCGCCACTTCATCAAACAATTCTCGGTTTTCTCTAACCAATTCTTAATTGCAGCTTTACTAAAAGCGATCAACTCTCCTACCCTGCAACAATCGCGGGCTAGTCGAGAGATTTTGTTGAACGAGTTAGGCGTAATTTATCGTCAGCCTGGAAAGAATGCAGGCACTCATTTAGCTCAAACTGAAGAAGATAAAGACCGAGAAGGCGACCCGGAACTAGTAAGTACAGAAGGCACTGTAGACGGTGGTATCTGCCGTTTTCGCGCTGCTCATTTTGAATGGCTGCTAGGTGTAGCTGAAGGGTTAGGGCTACACTACGAAGAACTGGGTAAGCGCAAGCACGGCCGCCCCAGCACCTTGCACTTTTGCGACGAATTGCAACGCCTCTATGGTAGCGATGACCCCCAAATAGCTGAGGGTGCTAGCTTTGCAGTTGAAAATTGGGCAGCAGCAGGCTTTTGGCAAGAATTGGAAGACGGACTGACGCGGATTAAAAATACACGACATCCGCAGCTACATTTAGCATTTTTCACTTGGCACAACCGCGTTGAAGGGCAACACGCCGGACATACTTTAGAAGAACTGGAGGAAGTCTATTTTCAGGCAAATTTTGACCGAACCAAATTTATCCAAGGAGGGCGAGAAATTTTAGATGCGATCGCCGTCTTTTGGAATGGTCTTAACGAAGACAGAGTAAACAGAGTTATTATTTAGTATCACTTGGCATAAGTTCATAGTTTTTTTTCAACGCAGAGGGACGCAAAGTAAGCGCAAAGTAACGCAGAGTATTTTCAAAGTCAATTCTCCTTATCCTCTCTGCGTCCACCGAAGTTTGCAAGGGCAAGGGGAACCCCCGCACCGCAACTTCTCTGTGCGCCTCTGCGTGAGACTAAAATCCAAAATTCTTATAAGAGGTAAAAAGCGATGACAAAGCAGTTATCGCTAGAACAAATTATCGCTTGCGGCATAGCAAAAGAAACGGCTGCCGCGATGTTACCACAAATCAATCGGTGGCTTTCTTGCCTGTCTGCCTCAGAGTGCTGGCAATATCTCACCCGCCACATTCTTAAACCTGACCAACCTTTTCACTTCCACGAACTACTTTATCAAACCACATTTGCAGACTGGCACACCAGCCAAGGGCCTCCTCCAGCTTGGTTTCCTTCCGATGAACAAATACAGGCAACCAACATCGCGGCGTTGATGAAACAGCTAAAGCTTGATTCTTACGCAGAACTACACGCTTGGTCAGTTGAGCATCGTGGTGAGTTTTGGGAGATAATGATTCAACGATTAGGTATCCGCCTGCAAAAGCCATATAGCGAAATTGTTGACTTATCGCAGGGTGTGGAGTCTCCCCAATGGTTAGTAGATGCTCGTCTTAACATTGCTGAAAGTTGTTTTTTGGCAGATGCAGATGCGATCGCCATTATTTTTCAGGAAGAAGGCGGTTCCCTGACTACCTTAACTTATGGAGAACTCCAGGCTTTAACCAACCGAGTTGCTAATGGATTGGTAAACGCTGGCTTTGTTCCTGGGGATGCGATCGCGATCGCTATGCCGATGACTGCTGAATCGGTGGCAATTTATTTAGGTATTGTGAAAGCTGGCTGCGTGGTCGTTTCCATTGCCGATAGTTTTGCTGCTGCTGAAATTGCGATGCGGTTGCACCTGTCTGAGGCTAAAGCTATCTTTACTCAAGACTATATTTGGCGTTCCGGCAAGCAGTTACCCCTTTATAGCAAAGTGGTTGACGCCAACGCACCGAGAGCGATCGTGCTGGGGCCGTCTTTGGAACTGCGTTCTAGTGATTTAACTTGGAAAGAATTTCTCAGTAACAATGAGCAATTCGATGCTTTCTTTGCCCATCCTGCGGCGTACACTAACATCCTGTTCTCTTCAGGTACTACGGGAGAACCGAAAGCAATTCCCTGGACGCAAACTACCCCTATCAAATGTGCTACAGATGGGCATTTACACCAAGATATCCACCCTGGTGATGTGGTAGCCTGGCCGACTAATTTGGGGTGGATGATGGGGCCGTGGCTAATCTATGCGAGTTTAATTAATCGAGCGACCATTGCGCTTTACTACGGCACACCTACAGAACGGGGGTTTGGTGAGTTTATTCAAGATGCCCATGTCACTATGCTGGGTGTAGTCCCCAGTTTAGTCAGCATTTGGAAAACTACCTCGTGTATGCAAGGACTTGACTGGAGCAGTATCAAAGCATTCAGTTCCACGGGTGAGTGTTCCAACCCGCAAGATATGCTCTTTTTGATGTCCAAAGCTGGCTACAGACCAATTATGGAATACTGCGGTGGTACGGAAATTGGCGGGGCATATATCACTAATACGCTGGTACAACCTTCTGCACCTTCAACCTTTAGTACACCAACTTTAGGTTTAGACTTTGTAATTCTTGACGAAGAAGGTCATCCTGCCGACAAAGGCGAAGTATTTATTATTCCCCCTTCTATTGGACTTTCAACAGAATTACTGAACAAGAACCATCATCAAGTCTACTTCGCTGATACCCCCCGCACTTCCCTCCGCCGTCACGGTGACCAAATCGAGCTATTACCTAATGGCTACTACTGTGCCCAAGGTCGTGTTGACGACACAATGAATTTAGGCGGTATTAAAGTTAGCTCAGTGGAAATTGAGCAGATTCTTAATACTGTAGAGGGAATTTGCGAAACAGCCGCGATCGCCTGTTCTCCTGCTGAAGGTGGGCCAAGCCAGTTAGTAATTTACGCTGTGCTGGACACTGATGTACAGCAGGACAAAGAAGCACTCAAAAATTCCTTACAAACAGCAATCCGGCAGCGTCTCAATCCCTTGTTCAAAATTCAAGATTTAGTAACTATTGATACTTTGCCACGTACCGCATCCAACAAAGTGATGCGTCGCGTGTTGCGCGAACATTATCAGGCTTTTATACACCAACTTATACCAATTCAAAATTCGTCTTGAAAAGTTTGCTACGGAGGAGCCAGCGCAGTCTTGGGGGTTTCCCCCATGCGCGACTGGCGTTGGAAACCCTCCTGGCAACTTTTCGCAAAATTCAAAATTAATAAAGCCAGATTTTAATATCAGTTTCCATATTTAAATCTGTCAGATTCTTATTTGAATTGGTATTACAAATTTGTCTGAGGCAAAGAATTATGACAACCATCACACTCAAAGAAGGAATTGTGAATCCTCTCCGGCTTGAGGATTACGATGTGAGCCAACAATGTGGTTTCTTACCGATTTATTCTCCTGCTGAGGCTAAATTGCCAGATATATTTTGGCAAGTACAAAAGACTGTTGCCTTACTACCCAAGTGGGTAGCTACCGGAAAGATTCGCCAGGTGATTAAGAACCTGCTCAAAGTCGACGTAGAGCGAGAAACATTAGACCAGATGCAGTTGCGTCGGGCAATGCAGATATATTCCTACCTGACTCATGCCTATGTTTGGGGCGAAGCAACAACTCCTAAAGTGCTACCACACAACATTGCCATACCTTTTTACCAGATTTCTCAAAGACTGGGCAGACCTCCTGTGTTGTCTTATGCCTCCTATACCTTGGATAACTGGGTAAGAATTCACGAAACTGAACCTATGGAAATTGGCAACATTATGGTGTGGCAAAACTTTTCCGGTGGTTTGGATGAAGATTGGTTTATCCTCATTCACATCGAAATCGAAGCCAAAGCTGCACCTGCACTAGCGGCGATTCCCAATATTTTGCAGGGGATTGCTCAAGGCGACACCGATATGGTAATTGCTGCTTTAGAAGACATCAAGCAGGCATGGATAAACATCAACGCCACCATGAGCCGGATGCCAGAAGCCTGCGATCCCTATATTTACTACAATCGAGTCCGTCCCTACCTTTACGCCTGGAAAAACAACCCTGCATTGCCAGAAGGGCTTATATATGAAGGTGTAGAAGCTTATGGCGAAGAACCCCAGCAGTTTCGCGGTTCGACAGGCGCACAGAGTACGATTGTACCTATTATGGATGCTTTATTTAACATCGCCCACGAAGGCGATCCCTTGTGGGAATACTTAATAGAAATGCGGGGTTATATGCCACCTAAACACCGCGCTTTTGTAGAAGAAGTGGAAAAACGTTCAACACTGCGCGATTTTATCAAAAACCGCATGGATAGAGTACCGAAACTCAAGGACTTATATAATGACTGTGTGTCACTAATAGAACAATTCCGTACTCAGCATCTAAAATTTGCTGCCCGCTACATTAACCAGCAGACAGCCAAGTCCAACAACGACACTGAGATTGGCACGGGTGGCACGCCATTTATGCAGTATCTCAAAAAACATCGTGATGAAAATAACCAGCATCTTTTGTAAGCTGGTACGTAATTGTTAATTTGTAATTCGTAATTCGTAATTGAAGATATAATTACGAATTACGAATTAGTATTAGTAATACCGAATTTTCTGATTTTGAATTTTGAATTGTTAACCCTGTGTTGTAATACTCTAGAAAGTAGCGATCGCTTGTCTCTTAAAAGTTAAGGTTGATAGCGCACACTAAAGTAAAAGCCTTCATCTTGGGCATTATTGCCTCGATCTGCTAAATTGACAAATGGCACTCCATAATCGAGCCGCAAAGTGAGACGATCAAATCCGAAAGCTTGATTCCACAATAATCCTAAGCCTGCACTAGCTAGAAATGTTTGATTGGGTAGCTTATTAGGATTATCGGATTGATTCCAAACGGTTCCCAAATCGATAAACGGCGCGAATTGAATTGTAGGTAATCCAGCTTCATTACGTTCTACTGTGATCCGATCTTCAATCGCCAAACGAAATCCATTATCCCCAGAGCGAATATTTTGGCGATATCCCCTTACAGACTGTCCACCCCCAATCACAAATTGCTGGGAAGGTAATAAGCTGTCTGGTGTTAGTTGCAAGTCTGCTTGAATCAGCAACAGGTGATTATCATTAAGTTGCTGTACGCGCTGTATCTGACCTAGCCAACTGAAAAAACGACCATCAGGAATTGGATCATTATTGATAGTGGCATCGAATAAGCCAGTACCTAACCTAAATTGCGATAGTAGAAACCAGGCTCCTTGAGGATCGCGTCTCACATAGTCTTGGCTAAATTTTAATACACTGGTGCGGCTAACTCCATTGGGATCGGGGCCAATACCAAAAGGAGTTGGGAGTCGATCAAAAAGAAAAGTTTGACCATCCTCATAAGTAAACCCTAAGGATAAGGCAAATTCTTCTCTAGGCGATCGCACTAACGGCTGACGATAACTAATTTCATAAACATCTTGATCAGCCCGTATACCCAACTGATCAAACGGTGGCTCAGTAATTTCGTTACGATTGGGTGCGACTCTCAAGCGTACCTTCCCGTTCATGGCGTTTACGGGAATTTGATAGCTAAAATCAAAGACATTAGAACCACCTGTAAGTGTGCGGTAATAAGAACCTGCTAGTTCATCTCCATTACCCGTTAAGTTGCGATGGCTCAGTTGAATACCAAATCTTTCAGCTCCAATACTAGGTGGAGAATAGTTATCTATACTCAAGCTGCTGGTGAAAGGGTTTGCTTCATCAACTCTGACAATCAGAATACTTTGCCCAACCTTACCCGTTGGGCGGAGGCTGGCTTCTATATTGTTGAAAAGCGGATCAAGTCTTAATAACCTCAATTGCTCTTCAAGCTTAATTGTATTCAAAGGAATACCAGCGCCCAATTCGATGCGACTACGAATATAGGAAGGATTTAAACGCTTTGTTCCTTGAATTTCAATTTCTGCTAGTCGCCCTTCGATGACGCGAATAATGGCAACACCATCGGTACTACCAAGCTGCCGAGCTACAGGAATCGCCCTAGAATTAATGTAGTTTTTATTTAGGTAAAGCTGGGTAACAGCATCCGCTGCTTTTGCGATTTCTTCTTGAGTTAATTCCCGTCCTTCAAAAGGCTGCACAGCTGCATTCAATTCATTTTCACTAAAGACTGTGCTATCTATAACTTGAATTTTGCGGACGTAAATCCGCTCAGGATTTACTGCTGGTGGCGTTGAGTGCTGAGTTCCCAGTTGTGAGTTCCCAGTTGTGAGTTCCCAGTTGTGGGTGTGACTATCACTAGCTGTAGCTTTCAGCCCATTCATCGGTACAATCCAGACCAAATGCAGAATTAGCAAACCACACTTGAAACTGAGATTGTTATAACTTTGCAAATTATCTAACAATAGATGAAATAAACAGATGAATCTTTGCTGAGTCTGGGCTTCAGGCTTCAAATTAATTTTTATATCTTTTCTCATTTTGAATGTATTGAGATGCCTTATTTAAGGATTTAGCCTTTTCGACTCCTGAGTATGCTTTGGCTACATGAATATATAAATTTGAATATTATATTTTTGAGATTAACATTAATAATCAAAAAAACATATACATTTAATACATTTAAACCAATTGCGTCTCAGTGATATCCGCTAGCATTGTATGCTGGTAATAGATTAACAAATCTGGAGTAATTCCATGTCACCGCTGATCTCTATTGTCATCATTAATTACAATCGAGAGCGTTACCTTGGGGCAGCGATCGCGAGTGTCCTACAACAGACATGGCAAGACTTTGAGCTACTAATTTGGGATGATGGCTCTACAGATGCATCTGTGGCGATCGCCAAGGAATATACCCATAAAGATGCGAGAATCCGCGTAGTAACAGCGCCCCATCAAGGAATTACTTTAGCGCGACAAGCAGCGATCGCCCAAACTACTGGAATTTACATCGGTTGGATAGATAGCGATGACCTACTAGCCCCTACAGCTTTGGCAGAAACCGCTGCCAAACTCAACCTTTACCAAGAAATGGGATTTGTTTACACTGACTACCTAGATATCGACGAAAACAGCAAGGTTCTCGGCTATGGTAATCGTTGTCGCATTCCCTACTCCCCAGAACGGCTGCTAGTGGATTTTATGACTTTCCAATTCCGCCTCATTCGCCGTTCAGCTTACGACCGAGTGAATGGATTTGATGGTTCGCCGTCTTATGCTGAAGACTACGATTTATGTTTGCGACTATCAGAAGTTGCTCAGGTAGGACACGTCAAGAAACCACTCTACTATTACCGCAAACATTCAGCTAGTGTAACTCAAGAGCGCAGTTTAGAAGTTGTTTTGTGTTCCCAACAAGTTATTGCTCAAGCACTAAAACGGCGGGGACTCGCTGACCAGTATCAAATCGATGTGGAATTACCCGCAGGACGTTTCCGATTGCGGCATAAGAAACTTTCACATAATTTTATTGCTGAGGCGGCTACTCAGGCAAAGGCTGCTTTTTCAGGCTTAAAGTCTCTCAAAGTTGGCTACATTCCTCTTATCCCTAATTTTCAAACACTTAAATATATTTCCTTAGCAATTGTTCCTCTGTTCGCCGCGATTTATACTGGCATTGCCAAAGCGCAACAAATTGTACCTGCTATTGACGGTACAGGCACAATAGTTACTCCCAATGGCAACAGGCTCGATATTACTGGTGGTACAACTTCTGGCGATGGTGCTAACCTCTTCCACAGCTTTCAACAGTTTGGGGTAACACCAGAACAAATCGCCAATTTTCAAGCCAATCCCAACTTGCAAAATATTCTCGGACGGATTACAGGTGGCAATGCTTCAGTAATTAATGGCTTAATTCAAGTAACAGGGGGCAGTCCTAACCTCTTCTTGATGAATCCGGCAGGATTTGTTTTTGGATCTAATGCCAGTTTAAATGTTCCTGGCGCTTTTACGGCAACAACAGCTAACGGTGTTGGCTTTGGTAACAGTTGGTTTAATGCCATTGGTGCTAATGACTATACAGTTTTAGCAGGTAATCCCACTGGATTTGCATTTACCATGACTCAGCCAGGGGCAATTTTGAATGCTGGCAATTTGGGCGTGGGTGCGGGGCAGAGTTTGAACCTTTTGGGCGGGACAGTCGTAAATACTGGGCAACTCTCAGCACCAGCAGGACAAATCCTGATTACATCTGTACCAGGGCAAAGTTGGGTACGTCTGAGTCAGCCAGGAAATTTGTTGAGTCTGGAAATTCAGCCCCTAGCTGCTAATAGTAATCAACCAAACAATTCGACAATTCCCATTGTCTCTTTACCCGAACTGTTGACAGTAGGTAACACTGGGTTAAGCGCAAACCCTGATGGTAGTGTGAAAGTTCCCGGTTCCAACACCAATGTTCCTATTACTCCAGGTACAACCATTGTGTCCGGCAAAGTAGATGTATCCGGCCCAACAGGCGGTACTGTGAATGCTTTGGGTAAAAAAGTGGGCGTAATTGGCGCTAATATTAACGCCTCTGGGACGAATGGTGGCGGTACTGTGCTGATTGGAGGTGATTACAAAGGTCAGGGAACTGTGCCCAATGCGGCTCAAACTTATGTTGACTCCAATTCGGTAATTAACGCTGACAGCAACCTAAATGGAAATGGGGGACGCGTTATTGTTTGGGGTAACGATACAACTCAATTTTTAGGAAAAATTACTGCCCGTGGAGGGGTAAATATTGGCGATGGTGGTTTTGTAGAAGTATCGGGCAAAAATTTCTTAACCTTCAATGGTCAAGTAGATACTTCAGCAGCCAATGGTAAATTAGGGAGTTTATTACTCGACCCCAGCACATTGACTATTATTGATGCTCCATCAGGGTCAGGTACTTTTGATAGTACGGCAGGCAGTATTCCTTTTGACCTAGCAGATAGTGGGGCTAACACCGTTTCTTGGGGGGCACTTGCTAGCTTAGGGTTCGGTGCGAATATCGACTTACAAGCGACAGGAAACATTACCATAGATTCCATTACTGGGTCTACACCTGGAGTAACTACCCCTGGAGTAGCTACATTAAGCTTAGGCAGTAGCGGTGGTTTCAGCCTGACATCAACTAGTGGCTCTGTAATTTTTGCTACTATCACCGATACAATCAATACTACCGGAGGAGCCATTACCATTTCAGGAGCCAGCTTATCTCTGGGAAATCTCAATACAGTTGGTAGTTTTAGTACCAGCGGCAATGTGAATTTGTCTGCAACTGGCAACATTAGTGCAGGTAACATTATTGCCAGTGGTAACGGCTATGGAACAGGTAGTATCGGTGTTACTACTACTGGAGGTGCAATTACTTTAGGCTCTCTAGACACCAGTATTACTGAGCCGTTTTTCACTAGTGCGACTGGTGGCTCGGTCACTTTAAATGCCACAGGTGATATCCTAACCCAAGCAATTAATTCCTCTTTTAGTGAAGGCTTTATTGACTCCGGTACAGGTGGCAATGTTCAACTGACAACTACAGCAGGTAGCATCACTACAGGGGCAATTAACTCTTCTGTAAGTAAAGATGGAGGAGGTAGCTTTACAGGTACATCTGGTACAGTTAACTTAAATGCTGCGAATAATATCACGGTTAATGATGCCATTAACACCTCAGCGATCGCTACCAACGCAGATGGGTCTGCAACTGCTACAGGTGGTGCAGTTAACTTAACTGCCGGAAATAACATTACTACTACTACTATTAATAGTGATGCGATCGCCACAAATTTCGGTTCGGGTGCAACTGCTACAGGTGGTGCAGTTACCTTACAAACTAGCAATCCTTTTGGCAGCACAATTAGTTTTAGCACTATCAGCACTCAGGCAATTGGCGAATTTGGCAGCACGATTCAAGGCGGTGCTGTGCAGGTGTTGACAAACGGACTAATTCAAGGAACAGGGACAACAATTGACGGTGATGCGATCGCTACTAGTGGAATTATTCTTGGTGAGCCAAATGTTAGCTTTGCACCACCTGTAGGCGGTACTATTACAATTCAACATGATGGTGGGCCCAACAATGTGCCATTTATTGTCGGTGATGCCAGTGTTAATGGCGTAGCAGGCGCACTCAATGCGGGTGACACTTCAATCATCTCTGCGGGTAGCTTGAGTTCGCCCGTCTTACCAAATGGCGGGGCTGCTAGTGGCACTCCTAGCGGTATCACCATCAATTCCGTCAACTCTCCTCCTACACTAACGGCAATCTCATCGCTACCAGATACCCAAACTAATCAGCAAGTAACTTTTGGCTTCGATACTCTGGCTGCAATAGTTACTGATGCCAATAACGACATCACATCCATCCAAATTGATACGCTAAATACAGGTAGCCTCACTGTTAATGGTGTTGCTGTTGTCCCTGGTGTTACTACCTTATCTAGCGGCGATACTTTGGTTTACACGCCCCCAACAGATACTAATGGTTCATTCAACGCCTTTACCATTAGTGCAAACGATGTTGTTTCCTCTTCAACACCCATACAGATAGGAATCAACGTCGTTTCTACCCCAACAGACCCCACGCCAACAGATCCCACACCAACAGACCCCACGCCAACAGACCCCACGCCAACAGATCCCACACCAACAGATCCCACACCAACAGATCCCACACCAACAGATCCCACACCAACAGATC
>NZ_JCACKA010000034.1:0-88415 GCF_059505145.1 Mojavia sp. | reverse complement strand
CAGACCCCACACCAACAGACCCCACACCAACAGACCCCACACCAACAGACCCCACACCAACAGACCCCACGCCAACAGACCCCACACCAACAGATCCCACACCAGATGTTCCTACCTGCACTTTTCAGTGCAAGCAAGGTACACCGACTAACCCTAACCCCAATCCGCCTAGAAATGGCGTTACCATCCTTGATACCAACCCCACTCCCGAAGATAAATTAACAGCTAGGGTTGCAGATTATTTAGGTGTAGCCACTCCGCCCCTTAAATCACCGGATGAAGCCAGAGAAATTGCTCTGACAATTGAGCAAGCTACTGGTGTTAAACCCGCATTTATTTATATTAGTTTTGTACCTGTAGAAATTCCCCTTAATGGGCTTGTAGGCGAAGTTAAATCTACTAAACAGTTAAATACCACAGCAGAACAGGATAATGAACAACTCGAACTAGTAGTAGTAACCGGGAAGGGTGATCCTATACGCAAGCGCATTCCTAGCGCGTCAAAAACCAAAGTTTTGCAAGTAGCCCAAGAATTCCGTGACCAAATCATTAATCCACGAAACCGTCGTCGTACCACTTATTTGCGTTCATCTCAACAACTTTATAGTTGGATTATTGCACCACTAGAAACAGATTTGCAGGCACGAGAAATCAATAATTTAGTATTTCTACCAGATATTGGCTTACGTTCAATTCCAATAGCAGCCCTTAACGATGGCAAGGGATTTTTAGTAGAAAAATATAGTATTGGTTTGATGCCAAGTCTCAGCTTGACTAACACCTTATATACTGACATTAAAAAATCCCAAGTTTTAGCGCTCGGTGTTTCTCAAAGTACTCAGGGACAAGAACCCTTACCAGCAGTTCCTCTAGAATTATCAACATTAATTTCTAAACTTTGGCAGGGCAAATTATTATTAGACAAACAAGCCACATTAGCAAATCTCAAAACTATCCGCAGCCAACAACCTTTTGGCATTATTCATATGGCAACCCATGCTGATTTTGCTACTGGTGCTTTAAGCAACTCCTACATTCAGCTGTGGGAAGACAAGTTACGTTTAAACCAGATACGGCAGTTAAGGTTGAATGAACCCCAAGTCGAAATGCTGGTACTGAGTGCTTGCAGAACTGCTTTGGGGAGCGAAGAAGCAGAGATTGGCTTTGCTGGTTTAGCTGTACTAGCAGGTGTTAAAACTAGTATTGCTAGTCTTTGGGCAGTCAACGATGTTGGTACAGCAGCTTTAATGACAGAATTTTATCAGAATTTAAAGACTGCTCCTATTCGGGCAGAAGCTTTAAGAAAAGCTCAGGTAGCTATGGCCAAGGGAAATGTTTATTTAAAGAATGGTCAAATCCAAGGCTTGGGTTCAGTAGGGAATTTGCCTTTACCTGCTGACAGTATTGATCAACCTGATGAATCACTATCCCATCCTTATTATTGGGCAGCATTCACAATGGTCGGTAATCCTTGGTAGTGCTGAGTGGTGAGTGCTAAGTGCTAAGTGAAAAGTCAAAAATATTTCGTAGGGTGGGCATTGCCGAGTTTTAGTGCCCTGAATATAAATACTCAGGACACTAAATTCAAAGCCTAGGATTTTTGGAGACGATATCCTAGCTAAGGATAAAAACGTGTTTAACCTTGACGCGAGAGTCTAATGCGATCGCAATGGGAGTACCTTCTTTAGTTTGAGGGATGCCACCTTGAAAGTTTACAGACCCTTTGCTGCCCTAATTCCCCAACAAGTTCAATTTTTGTAAGCATAGACATTAGAGCGATAAAACAGCCATAAGATCCATGTGGAAAGAAAAATCAATTGTTGAAGGATAGGTATTTGGGAAATAGAGATAATCAAAGCTTTGCGACGCTTAGAGGGAGTAGAGGAGCTAACACTATTTTGTCGGACTCGATATTTTATTAATGGCTGAGGGAGTCTAATTTTAGAGAAATTAGATTTGTTTTGAGTCCACCAATCACCATCGGATGCAATCGCAAGGGATTCATTAAAAGGATACTTTTTCATAATCTCTGTTTTAACAAGCCAAGAGCTAGGCATAGGAATATACCGAGCCAAAGCAAAAGCTCTAACAGAACCTTCTTCGTTCATAAGGTAGTGATCGCATCCGATAAAATCACAACCTTTTTCGATAGCTTCATTCAATTGCTTTTGAGTTTTGCCAGGAATCCAAACATCATCCCCATCGCAATAAGCAATCCAAGGATTTTGAACGTATTTTAAAGCGCTATTTCTAACAGCACCCGGATGGGCAAGAGGAATCCTTACAAGAGTAATTCGAGAATCGTTAATTAAAGGTAAAGATTCTATCCAGTCGTTAGTTAGGGAAACACAGATAAGAATCTGTGAAATTTCCGGCTCGGACAGAACAGAGTCTAGTGTCTGAGAGAAAAAAGGTTTTTCCCCGCCCGTCATTACGGTAATAATTGCGGTTACACACATCTAGGATAGCCTCCAAGGACGATTAAATCACACCAACCGGAATTAAAGTTTCAATCGCTGATAGAGATTTTAAAACTAGACAATTTTACTACCGTCGTGCCCCTATGGTGTAATCTATTCCAGCCTAACTGAACTCTATTGGGGCATTGCCCACCTTAGAGGATGTTTTAAAATTGCTATTTATTGCAAATTAAGAATTACGAATTTTTAATCCCAGTTCCCTACTAAAACAAAAGGGGCCCAGTAGTAGGGGTGTTTAAATTTATAACTTAACTCTCCTGAAAGAAGAAATAATTGAGCATTACGCAAAGCTTCTGCTTTTTTTTGGTTTTGAGCAATTTCTTTGTAAAACTCGATCATTAAAACGGCAGTTGCTTCATCGTTGACGCTCCAAAGAGTCGCCAATGTACTAAGTGCCCCTGATTGTAAGGCAATGCCAGCAATTCCTAAAGTAGCTCGGCTATCACCAGCAGCGGTTTCGCAAGCGCTGAGAACAAGTAAATTAATTGCCCCTTGTTGGCTTGTTTGTCGAGTTTTGAGTACAGAATTTAAATCGTTAACATTAACTCTTTTATTCCAAGTCAAAATGAATGTATCTTCGGCTTTGGAACTAAATTGTCCGTGAGTTGCTAAATGTAATATTGAGCCAGGAAATGACTCAACAGCTTCTTCAATATTTTTAATGGTAAAATTATTGTCTATAAAATTTTGCGCTGTAGAAAATATAAGTTTGATTTGCTCAAGCTCATATTTCACACCTGGTAATGGGGGAAAGTCGTCACGTCCTTCGCTGAGTCCACCAACAACTGCTTGCAAACGTTTTTTGCTTAAAGGCTGAGGTGGTAATAGCTCTAAACCTGGTGTGATTGCAATATTATATTTTTTCTGAACTAAATATTGTTTTTTTTGTTGGTCGTAAAGTGCAGCTATGGGGATACTCTGCAATGTTCCATCTAAGACAAAAACGAGATTTTGAACGCCACTATTATGCAAATCTGATTCGATAGGTCTGATTAACCAGTCATAGATCTGTTGTGAAATATGCAAAAAATCACGAGGACTTTTGAGTAAGATTTTTCGACGCAGTTCCTTAATTTTGTCTTCAAATGTTGTTTTGGCAATAACAACTGTACGCAATTGTAGAGATTTACTTTTTGGTTGGTTCGGTAACGAGAGAATAATTGCTAGGCGATCGCTTAACACTATAGGGTAAATTACAGCTGTTTGTCGCTGTTGATCGATTTTGTCAATTTGGACGGGTTGTGTGTCTAAACAGGCTCTACGAAAGAAGTTATCTAACTCTGCTAACTGTAATGATTCAATTACTTTCCTGGCTTTATCTAAATTTTCTGGACTAGTTTCTCCAGTTTTAGGCAATAGCAAACTGACATACTCACGGTAGACTGGTTCTACTTCATCCCTAAAAGAAAATTGGGCGTCACGATTGACAGTAACTAAATCACGACGTAAAGCTTTTAAAATTTTTACGGCTTTGTCGTAGGCTGCGATTGCCTCCGGCACTGCGCTCCGCGCAATCGCTACTTTATCATTGCCTTGCGGATTACTAGAAGCGCTGAGAATCCGGCCTAATTGCCATTGCCAACGATAGGCTATATCTTTTGCTTGAATAGCTTCTGCTAATTTTAAAGCCTGCTGAGTCAGGCTTTGCGCTTCAGTCCATTGCTGAGTTTGCTCGTACAAACTACCTAAAGTACCCAATGCATAAGCTTGCGCCCGGACATCTGACAAAATTTTAGCTTGCTTAACACCTGTAGCCACAACTTTAGCAGCCATACACAGCGAACTCACAGATGTACAAGAGTTTTGATCAGAAATTGTTCCCTGTATTGACACTCCTGTTTTTGCTAACTTTACTAAACTTTGGGCAAAGTTAATCTGAGCGTAAACGCTACTACGACTGGCTGGTAAATTCTCCAGCTTTGCTGGTAAGCTTTGAATTTCAGGCAGAATTTGCTGCAACAAGTTTTGAATTTCTGAGGAAGGTTCTTTTTTTACAGATGTTGTCAACAAATTAACCAAAACTCGCAGCTTATTTAATTGTGCTTGCAACTGCGTTGTCTGATTCTGTGAAATACTCGCAGCTCGCTCATAATACTTTAATGCTGCTTCGGTGCTTTGCTGGGCTTGAGCAGTGTTTCCTAAACTCAGCAGAATTTCTGCTAGCTTTTCTGCTTCAATTTTAAGTGGCGTTTGGGCAGTATTTACTAAATTTAATTGCGTTTCTAATTGACAAAGTTCTTCTAATCGCAACCTTTTTGCTTGTATCTGACAACCTACTTCTAAAATCTGCTGAGATTTGTTTAAATCACCAACTACACGTAAGGTATTGCCGAGACTGAGCAATCCTGTGGCTTTGATGAGAGAGTCTGGTTGCTGATCCAGGGTTAGCTTAACATTCTCTAAAGTGTTTGTAGCGCGACGGTAAAGTCCCAATGTCTGCAATGCCTGAGTCTGGTTAATTTGGCTACCAATTTTACCCGCTTCATCCCCAATTTTACTATAAGTAGCTGTCGCCTCTTCCCAACTGCTGAGGGACTTTTCTGTTTGTCCTTGTGCCAATTGTATGCGGCCTTGAGTATTAAGAGCTTGGGCGCGAATAGATAAATAATCTTTGCTGTTACTTTTGTTTTGTAATAGTTTTAAACTTTTATCAATTGTTTGTTGAGCATCAGGTAATTGTCCTAACTGTTGATAAGTCAAGGAAAGATAGCTTAATACCAGCGCTTGGTTTAGTCTATCTCCTGTAGCTTGCAATGCCTCATCTGTTTGTTTAAAAATTTTCAATGCTGAAGAATATTGTTCATTTTGATATAGTTTTAAACCTTGTTCTAATAGTTCTTGGGGATTTGCGCTTTGATTACCTAATACTGGCGGTTGGGTGATTGCTGCTATGGAAGTAATTTGATTAATCAAATTAGCAGATGGTGACGGGAGATTAGCGATTTGAAATAATGTAGCTAATAAAATTGCAGACATAAAATTTTATTTAGAAAGATTGGGTATAAACAATAGAAAAGTAGAGTCCGTTTTCTTGCCAAGTATTTTTATTGCTAGAAACTGAGTTCAGCGGGATACCCCAGTCAAAACGAGCAGTGAGGCGATCACTTTGCTGCCACAATAGTCCTAAGCCCACGGATGCGATCGTATCAAGATTGAGAGATGCCCTACCAGGCTGAGAGTGATTCCAAGCAGTGCCAAAATCTATAAAGGGAGTAATTTGCAGCAATCCTTGAATTTCTGGCACACGCACCACCGGATACCGCAATTCGGCAGTAGCCAACAAGCCATTATCAGCTAAAATTTCATCTTGACGGTAACCCCGAACGGTGGACTGTCCTCCTAATCCAATTTGTTCTGAAGCTAATAGCACTCTATCTGCTAGTTGAATATCTGTACGCACAAGGAATAGTGTTTCTGGCGCTAGAAGACGCACCCATTGCGCCTGTCCACGCCAAGCAAAAAATTGACCATCTGGGGGATCTTGGCTAATAGTGGCATCTAATGCATCTATACCCAAACTAAATTGAGAACGTGCCGCGATGACTTCTTTGGTGCTGCGCTGAGTCCAGTCTTGAAAGAACCGCAATATAGTTGCTTTAGTCTTACCATTTGAATCCGCACCAGGAGAAGGAAAGGGAAGCCGTTCTCCAATTTGCGCTGCCAAAAAGCCAACATCACCATCTCTGTGACTTGCACTTACTCCCAATGCGAATTCTTTGGTTGGAGTTTGCACAAGAGGTTGGCGGAATGTGATTCCGTACTCTTGGGAAGTACCTTCGATATTTAAAACATTGAAGGGTTTTTCAATTACATTGCTAGATGCATAGCTATAATTCAACTGCACAGTGCCATTACGGGCATTGATGGGCAATTGATAGCTGACATCCGCACTATTGCTACCATCGGTGTTAGCATAAGCGATGCTTAAACCATCTCCCAAACCCAATAGATTTGCCTCGTTGAGTTGGATTTGACGCTCAAAGCTGCCGATACCCGGTGTGCGGTTATTATTTAAACTAATTTGAGCGGTAAAAGTTTTTGCTTCAGCCACTTGCACAAGTAACACACTGCTACCAGGATTGACGCCATTACCTAGTTCCGCAGAGATACTTTTAATTAGAGGATCTAGTTGTAGCAGTTGCAAAGCCTGCAATAAGTTCTTTAAATTTAAAGGCTTATTTGTTGCCAGCGCTAGGCGACTTCGTACATACTCAGGATTCAGCCGTTTAGCACCGCGCACCTCAATATTTTCTAAACTCCCTTCCACAACTTGAATCGTAACTACACCACCCTCAGCTTTAAAAGTTTGATCGGCTGGAATATACGCCCCTGAGTTAACGTAACAGGGTATATCTGAGTTTTTGTTTTCAGCCTCACAACCTTTGGTGTAAAGTTCGGTAATTTTATCAGCCACCCCTAATAGTTGGGCAAAAGTGATGGGTTTATTGATGAACTCTTGAGTTACCCGATCAAATTCTTTTTGGCTGAAAGCAGTGCTACCGACTACTTTAAAACTAGTAACCTGAATTGTTCCTGGTAAATCGTTGGGAACTGCTTCGGGAGTTGAAGGCGTAGGAGTGGTTACGGGTGGAGACTGAAATAACTCTTCAATATTGGGCAGTTTTGGCAGTGTTGGGGTTGTGGGAGTTTGTTGTTCTAGTTGGCGGTCTATGTCTTGTATAGGTGGATTTACAGGAGTTTGTGCTAGCAGAGGTTTTGGAGTTAAGAGGTTGAGTTGAAGAGAAATGAATATGAGTAAATTTATAAGATTTGGCAGTGTAGACATTTCTCTAAATAATATGTTTGGCGATACATCCACCATGTAAATATGGAGTTTATGACTCATTCAGTTGTATAAATTTATCAACCATAACAGGCGAGCGCCAAAAATCAAAGCTGTAAAAAACACTCAAGTTTTTACGTAATAGTACTGCTAATATCAATCCTCTGTAAGTTACAACGTTTTTCAGATGAATAAAATACATGGGTAGGGGCACAACAATGTTGTGCCCTTACGATAATCTGTACCTCACCATGAATAATTGGTGTAATAGTCAATACGGTTCAGTTAAGGACAGGACTTACCCAAAATTAAGAAAAAACGAACCACAAAGAGCGCAAAGGACACGAAGAAATAAGAGTTTCAGAGAATTTTTGCACAAGTCCTGAAAGGTTTTGGCGCTAACTGAACCGTATTGGTGTAATAGTTATTTATTTTTAGCTGCACAGCTAGAAGAATTAGACCAGGAGGGAAAAGAGTTAGGCGTATGAGAGATTAATGTTACTTCTCCCTTGCTGTTGAATACCCAACCAGTAGCTGGCACAATTAATACAGCCTTCTGTTTAGCGGGAGCTGATGCTGTAATATTTCTGGAACTTGGTTGCTGCGTTGTTGTACCTGTTAGGCGGATATCTTCCCAAACCGCATCACTGCTGAGGAATTCGTCAGGTCTTGCAGGTAAGCCACCATGTCCAATGTCAATAAATTCATTAACTATCTTCTCATCCCCTGCGGCACAGCCTTGGGCAATTTGCTTGGAAGAGTCGGTAGCGTTTGTTGGTAGAGATACTATGCCTTTGCTAGGGTCAATATTTGGGGAATTAATACTCACAATACCATTTAACTGCGGGTTCGTTTGGGAAATGGCTGTAATATCGTTTGTTTGCAGATATTGCGGGTCTAGTTTTTCTGGGTCAGTTGTACCTAATTTCTGCTCAAGTTCTTCCCTAGTTAGAGACGCTAACCCAATAACTCCTTTAGCACTGATTTCGATTTTGCCGCCGCTACCAGAGAAAGCATTAGCTACGATATCGTTATTTTCTAAAGCCGGAGAAACAATAAAGCCGTTATTAGGATCGAGATTGATAGTAATTATGCCCCCATCACCACCAGCATTTACTTTACCCGCGGTAGTAGATATATGACTTTGGCGGCGGAACAATAATAAATCTTGCAAATTCAGTGTAATGCTACCGCCTTGGCCACTGTCGGTATCAGCTGTAATTGCTGCTTTGTTGTCCAGAGTCAGGCGATTACCTGTAATGTTAATACTACCTGCTACTCCTGTACCCTTACTATCTACAGATACTATGGCACTATCTTTAATTGTGACTTGATTGGAATCAACAATATTGATTGTACCGCCTTGACCACTGGAGTTAACTTCAGTATTGGCGAACAGTCCACTAAGGTTATTAATAGGGCCGAGTATACGTTTAAGTTCTTGCTCATTTTCAGGAGTAATAAAATCAAAGTTATCTTTAATTACATCAAGTCTTGCTTTAAGTTCCTCAAGTCGTTGTTCGTAGCTAAAGTCTTGACCAGCAATGGTAATATTATCGGTTGCAGTAATTGTGAGATTACCTGCTTGTCCGCTTCTATAGGCATTTGTGAGAATTTGTCCGCCACCTAAAATTTCTAAATTGTTGACATCAATATTGATATTTCCACCTGTGCCACTACTTTTAGAAGGGGCGCTTAAAACTGCTCCATTGCTAATGCTTAAAGTACCAGTATTAATAGTAATATTGCCACCATCGCCACCAGGCCCAGCATCTGCTCTTATGCTTTCAGTATTGACGAATAATCCACTAGAAAATTTAATTAATGGTGCTGCACCAGATATAGCCACAGAAGCAGTAGCTTTGTTTTCTTCGTTAAAAGGATTAATAGTAATGCTGCCACCTTTGCCACTACTAAAAGTGCCAGCATTGACTCTCGAACCTTCAGTTAAAGAAACAGACTGAGCTTTTATATTGACATTTCCTGCACTACCACTGCCAAACGTTTGAGCATTGATTCTTGATGTATTACTCAAATCAAATAACTCAGTAGTAATATTAAGATTACCTCCATTCCCACTGCCAAAAGTTTCAGCTTGGATGAGTGATTGATTACTTAAGGAAAAAGATTGAGTTGTGATATCAACATTACCAGCATTTCCCGCCAGATAAGTTCTAGCATTTAAAATAGATCCATCTGTAAAAGATACTGTCTTATCTGCCGTAATATAGACATTACCGCTGTGCCCAGAGCCAAAGGTACTAGCATTTAGAAGAGAGTTGTTTGTTAAAAATAAAGCAGCAGTAGTGATATTAATATCACCACCGCCTTGGCCTTCTTGATTTAATAAATTTTTAGGATCTGTGGGAATTTCATCATCGCTACCAGTGTTGATACTACTTTCAGAAAGCGAGACTGCGCCACCAGTTGTTTGAACAGTTACGCTTCCTGCTTTTCCAGTTTCTAGAGTATTAGCCAAAAGAGAACTTTTGCTGCTCAAAGACACTGAGTTAGCCTCAACATAAATATTTCCTCCAGAACCTGAGCCATAAGTTGCAGTTTCAAAATTACTGCTAGTTAGAAATAAGTCACCAAGAGTTCTAACTAAGATATTGCCTGCATCTTTAGCAAGTATATTTTCTTGATTATCTCCTTCCACTTGGTTACTAGTAGTCAAGAAAGAATGGTCAATTGTGACTTTTTTAGGAATGAGCGGACTATCCTCAGGATAAAAGCCAATAAAGATATTTCCTAAATTCCCATTACTAAATATTCCTTTTAATTCGCTTTCAGGCTGGTCTGGAAAATTGGAACTATTGAGAATAGAAATATCATCACGGGCACTAATACTAATATCGCCTGCATAGCCTAAACCTAAGTTAGTAGTACTTACCCTAGCTTGGTTCAGAAATACCGACCCTTTTGTAGCTGTGATGTCGATAGTAGAATAGAATTCAGACTCATCATTGTAGTTACTTTCGCTAGTAACATTACTATTGTCAATTGACACTTTGTCACCAGCGGTAATTTTAATAGATCCCGCCAGACCAGAACCATTATTATCTGTTTTGACCTCTGCGCGATCGCTTAAGGATATAGTACCCCCCGCCTTAACTTCTATTGTTCCGCCATCGCCAATGCTATTAGGTTGTGTCAACGCAAATATACCGCTAGGGCCAGCTTGACCAACTCCAGAGATGAGAATATCTCCACTAATATCAAGCTTGATATTTCCCCCGTTCCCACTGCCTTTAGAAATACTTCTGAGTTGAGCGCCATTGTTAAGAAAAACAGACTGAGCAGCAACATCAATATTGCCTGCATCTCCAGATCCATACGTTTCACTATTGACAAAAACATTGTCTAAGGTGAACAAGCCTCCTGCCAGAATATTAACGTTACCACCTCGTCCACTATTAAAGGAACTGGCTTCTATATTACCGAGGTAGATGTCACCAGCAGCCTTAAGAGTTACATCTCCCGCAACTCCATCAAAAGCCTGAGAAACTATAGCCCCAGCCCTTGTATCGATGCCACCATTCTTACTAATGAGGGTAATATTACCTCCATTTCCACTATATGAATCGGAGAGTAAATCACCGCCAGTAATTATATTTCCATTGGTAATGAATCTAATACTATTACCACCGTCAAAACCAAGAGAAACATCAATTACATCTGTAGTTTGTATATCACCTTGCGAATCAATTGTGACATTACCAAAGGTATTAATTAACCCAGTTGTAATTTTGCCGAGTAATCCATTAGGTGTGTACTGATTGGTTAATAAAATCTGCCCTTTTATTGGCTCACCTGTGGAAGTTTCGTTAGCATTAATAATGCTACCTATATTGATATCTGCACTTGTTCTTGATGCATTAGGATTCACGATACCAGTAATACCTGGAATAAAATTTGGTGTGAGCTTAGGAGTCCCAAAAGCAGTAGTGCCGGCGCGAATATCTAAGGTTGGTTCAGATCCACCTTGAATAGAAACAGAAGTTGTGCCATCAGGTAAGCTAATTGATAGCGGTACTTCTTCGCTAATTGAGTTTTCTGGCCTGTCTGCACCTGTGATTGTAATACTGCCAATATTTACTGCACCCCCAGCCAATATGTGCAAAGAAGCTCCTGTGTAGCTATCAAAACTGACATCTCCACTAGCGCGAATAATTGGGTCATCAGGGCTGGAAAGCTTGCCAAGGCTACCGTCTAGTTGCTCAATGCGAAAATTGCCCCCTGCCCAGTAATGAGCATCGCCGCCAACGGTGTTAGCACTCCGCAACACCATATCACCACCAGAGAAGAAGCCACTGCTGGGATGATTGAGAGCAAAAATATCTACTCCTTGATTACCCTGTACAGTTAACTTCCCACCAGCGGAGCCAATGAAAGGATTTGCGGCAGTATCACGTACTTTTAGGGTATCAGTAGCTTGCAGTGTCAAATCTCCGCCTGCATTTAACTGATTCTGCAAGTCAAGATTGCTACTTACTAGAGTTAGGTTTTGCCCTACGTTTAAATTGCCGAAATTGCTAATACTTGCAGATTGATTTGCACCAAATTGCAACCCCGGACGCAAGCTGACTGTAAGTAGTGGTGCTGTTTCTGGGTTTGTGGCGCTGAACTTTAAACCATTGTCAAACACGAAGCTATTTGCTGTAGTGCCAAGAAACGAACCTGCAATATCTAAGCGTGCATTCTGCCCAAAGATAATACCATTGGGATTGAGGAAAAATAGATTTGCTCTGCCGTCTACACCCAAAGTGCCGAAAATCTTTGAGGGGTCACTACCTGTGACGCGAGTTAAAATGTTTTCAATCCCTGCTGGATTAGCAAAGTAAACTCGTTGTCCGTCGCCAACGTTGAATTGAAAAAAGCTCTGAAATAGATTTACGCCTCTAGTTGCTCCACCTTCTAGCAGTAGTGCTGGCAATCCACGCACATTGGCATTAGGTGTTATCTTTGAACTTTCTATGCCTAATGTAGCATCTGGGACAATCTGAGCGATCGCAGAATGACTCAATGCAGTAGTCACACTACTGATTGCTAATATAATTACCAACTTTAATTTACGTAACGTTGGGCAAGTATCTGGAACCATGTCAGTAGCCCTTGAATGCTTTCAGCCTTTTATGTATACACAATACTATGCCAAATTAAATAAAATTGTTGACAAAATATGTATATTTATGCTCTAAATCTAAGGTTTGCTTATGTATTATTACGCAAAAAATCTCAAATTAGGATGTTGATATGCGATTAAGCTAGCGATCGCCATTGGCAGATAAGATGCTAGGGGCGATATTGATACAACTTATAAACATTCTCTGAGGCGTATGAGGTGATCGCACAAAGCTATTTTTAGCCAGCAAAGCAGAGCAAGTGCGGATTCAAATTGTAGCTGTTAGTATTTTGTTATCAATAGCGATCGCTAGTTTATTAGCTCTGGTTACCAGCCGTACCATAACCGTTCCTATCCAAGCACTCACAAATATGGCGCAGCGAGTCACTCAAGAAGCCAACTTTGACTTGCAAGCCACTGTCACAACTACAGACGAAATTGGAATACTTGGTAATGCCTTTAACCAAGCTTTGCAACGAGTTAAATCTCTACTGGAAGAACAAAAAGCAGCGGTCTTACAACAGCAAAAACTGCAAGAATCTCAATTGCTCCAAAGTGAGAAAATGTCTAGCTTAGGACGAATGGTCGCCGGTGTTGCTCACGAAATTAATAATCCAGTGAATTTTATCTACGGCAACTTAGAACCTGCCATTCAATATGTAGACGAATTATTAGAATTGCTACGCATTTATAGCCAAGAAGTTGCTAACCCGCCTCTCGCTGTAGAAGAATATGCCACTGAAATTGATGTGGAATTTGTAGAAGAAGATTTACCTAAACTTTTGCAGTCAATGAAATTTGGTGCCGATCGCGTGCGGCAAATTGTCTTGAGTTTGAAAAATTTCTCGCGTCTGGATGAAGCAGAAGCTCATACAGTCGATTTGCATGAATGTATTGATAGTACACTACTAATTCTTAATAACCGCATCAAAAAGGGTATTCAGATTGAACGCTGCTACGGTAACATTCCCAACATCGAAGGTTTTGCTGGTTCCCTCTATCAAGTGTTCATGAATATTATTAACAATGCCCTGGATGCATTGGAGAAACAGGACAATACTCAAGAAAGCCCACAAATTACAATTACCACCGAACATCAAGATAAAAATTGGGTGATTATCCGCATTGCTGATAACGGTTCCGGTATTGCCCCTGAAGACCAAGCAAAAATTTTTGAAACGTTCTTTACCACTAAACCAAGGGGCGTTGGCACTGGCATGGGACTTTCAATTAGTTATCAGATTATAGTCGAGAAGCACGGAGGACAACTGACCTGTAAATCTCAACTACGTGGCGGTACAGAATTCATCATTTCCCTCCCCATTCGGTTATAACCTGTTGAAGTATTATCTACTTTACCCAATTGAATTTAGGACTTACGCAATAACTCTCTGAAAGTCTTATTCCTACCCTTATCCTAAGCCCTTCGGGCACGCTGCGCGAACGAGAAGCCGCTTCGCGTCTACGTGTTCTTTGCGTCCTTTGCGGTTCGTTTTTCCATTATTTTGCGTAAGTCCTGGAATTATCTCCCTGATTTATGAATGTGATCACAAACTTGCTGTTCGTACCCTATCCACAACTTTCTAATCGCTTCGCCACTCCAAGATTGAACATAGCTATAGGACTCCTATTTAATTTTTGAACAAATTCCGTACATTTCAATTTTTCCTCTTTCCTGTTCCCCGTTCCCCTTCGGGTATCTCCTGCAAAGACGCTACGCGAACAGCAGTTGCTAAGAATTGAGGAGTTCATTAAGTGAGACTAAGTTTTGTTGAATTGCCTTAGCTAAATAATTTCTGATCAAATCAATAGTTTCTACAGAAAAATTCCCTCCTAGAAGGGCAAAAGCCAAGCTAGCAACACCGAGAAATAACGCTAATAGTCTGCCTAAACAACCTGGATTAATTTCAATGAATCCTAGTTTTGATTGTCCTAAAACAGCAATTAAAAGAAAAGTAATGCCTAATATTAAGAGGATATTTGTTAAAGCTAGGCCAGTCATTATAATTGAATAAAAATATTATTTGTACCAATGTTTTTATTATAACTCAACACGGTTTAGTTAAGCTTAAAACTTAGTGAGAAATGAATAATCAAACTCTGGTGCAACTGAAGCCCATAGATAAGGACGAACTCTGTGCCAAAATTCTTTGGCTGTGCGTTTGATAATAGCACTACCAGCAACAGTAATGAGTAAATAAGTCAGGACTTACGCAACAATAACGTATTTCCGTCATTGCGACCGTAGGGAAGCAATCCCAAAGCCTTGTTTTTCGTTGCGAATGCGTAAGTCCTATAAGTAAGCGATCGCCAGTGACGTTGCACTAATAAAATAAGTGCGATCGCCCTCAGAATGGGTAATACATCTAACTGCGGCTGTTCTAGAGAGTGAATCGTCACCAATATCGGTAAATCGCAACGAAACCCACCTTCGACCGAGATATGTGTACACCGTAGACCAAGGCCAGGGGGGTTGCAACAACCTCAAATTTTCACGAATGATTTAGGACTGCTATAGACTTTTATTATTTTTAAATATAAAATACGGTAAGTTGGTCAGGTTTTAGTATTTTATGCACTTCTCTCAGCAGTTATTCAAAACTTGCAGTTGCACAAACCCTTGTATACAACAGCGTTACAACCAGTCTTTTAGTTTCAGTTAAACAAAGTCGCATTCGCAAAACCCCGGTTAAGGACAGGAGTATGGATTTTTTATTGTTGCCTCTTTTCAGCTTCATAGTTGGTATTGTTGTTGGTCTGACAGGAATTGGTGGTGCTTCTCTCATCACCCCAATGTTGATTTTTGTTTTTCAAGTACCTCCTGCGGTAGCAGTAAGTTCTGATGTGGTTGCAGCTACATTGATGAAAGTCGTAGGTAGCATCAAGCACTTGCAACAACAAACTATCAATACAGAAGTAGTGAAGTGGCTGGCATTAGGAAGTGTTCCTGGTTCTTTGATAGGAGTAGGAATACTGCATCTAATTAAAAACAAGGTCGAGCATAACCTGAACAACATTATGCTGCACTTGCTGGGTGTGACGATTTTGTTAGTCACAGTTTTGGCGTTGGTGCAAATGATACTGCTGACCTTTTTTCCACAGTTACAACTACCTGAACTTCCCAAATTTGATTTAACTACTCAACTAGGACGTTGGCAGACTGTGAGTATCGGAGCATTCTTGGGCTGTGTTGTGGGTTTAACAAGTATCGCTTCTGGTTCAATGTTTGCCTTGGTGCTGATTGCATTTTTCCGTTTGGATACGCGGAAGTTAGTTGGTACAGATATTTCCCAAGCTGCAATTCTGTTAATATTCACTGCTCTTGGACATCTTACCTTGGGAACAGTTGACTGGAGTCTAGTATTACCGATATGGCTTGGCTCAGTACCAGGAGTATTACTAGGAGCTAAAGTTTGTCAAATTGCACCGCAAAAACCATTGCGGTTTATGGTTTACTTTCTATTGATGATGGTGAGCCTAAAGTTAGTTTATTAGACAAAGAGCGTCAGCCCCTTGAGAAAATTCAAATTTTAATTAATATAAAATCCAAATTTTAGTCAAAGCAATACCAAAAAAATCCTTATCAGAGCTTTAAGCACGTCCTACAAGACTATAAATCAAGCTAGTTAGCACTAGCAAAGTGATAATAACAAACTTCCAGTTACGCATTTTGAGGAAAGTAAAAAAGGAAATTACTATACGTAGGATGGGAGTGGCAACAAGGAGCAATAGCCCTAGTTGAATAATGGCTCGATCACTACCTGCCAAAAGTGCTTTCACTACACCATTCAAAGAACGAAACTGAGATGGTTCCCCTCGGAAAACTTGATATTTGGCGGGTTCGCTTCCGTGGTGAACTAAGTAAATTATGCCACCAAACAAGACTACAGCACTAGCAATCAAAACCCCAAATTTCAGCAAGTTACTCAGTAAATTCTCGAATTTTTGTTCGTTCTCACTTTTAATAATATTTTTGTGTAAATTAAGCGCACCATTTGTATTTTTAGGATGCTGTTTTAACGTTTCAATATCGCTATCTGGTTCTGATAGCTGTAAAGGTTCTACAACAACTTCGCTTTTAGGTATTAAAGGAAACGAACGCCGAAATAAATCAAAATAAACCATTAATTACGCCCCAATCACACTGTTGTAAACCATTTTCAGCGCCATTGCGATTAATACAAAACTGAAGATCATTCTTAAAACTTGCGTTTTAGTACCTATAAGAATTTTTGCTCCTAAAAAAGCACCAGGTAGGACTCCCAGCATTACAGGCATTGACAGCCCAGGATCGATATAACCCCTTGCTAAATAAACTCCTGCTGAAGCTGCTGCTGTCACACCAATCATAAAATTACTGGTGGTTGTAGATACTTTAAATGGAATACGCATCACGTTGTCCATTGCCAGAACCTTAAATGCACCTGAACCAATACCAAGTAATCCAGAAATTATTCCAGATACAAACATGACAGCAAAACCACCTGGAACAGCATGAACTTGATAAGTTATGAACCCATCAGCTGTTGGGTAAGCACCATTTAATTCCAAATAACTTGCTAAGGCATCTTCTGATTCGTTTTCTGGTTCTTGGCGTTTGGGTTGTTGTGAGAGATATGCAGAATAAAGTAGGATAATTGCTAGCACGATTGTTAGTGCTTTTACAGAAAAACTAGTAGCAATTGTGGCTCCTATGATAGCCCCTGTTGTTGTTGCTACTTCTAAAAACATTCCCAGCCGTAAATTGGTGTAACCCTGTTTAATATATGTAGATGCTGCCCCTAAAGAAGTTGCAATTACAGACACTAAAGAAGCGCCAACTGCATAACGGATATCGACACCAAATACTGAAGTTAATAAAGGAACAATTACAACTCCGCCGCCCAAACCAGTTAATGCACCTATTAAACCAGCGGTAAATGAACCAACCCAAACTAATAAAGAAAATTCCAGAATATTCACAGGTTAAGCCTCTTACAAATATCCTATTTGTAGAGACGCTACGTGTAGCGTCTCTACATTTTGTATCTTATGCTTTAATCAGTTTCTTCTTCCCCACCTAAAGGAACATCAGGAACTCTAAAAGCGATATTTCTTTCGGATACATTGGGAATATACCAGTTAATCTCACCAGACTTGAAAAATTTACTGGGGGAAATATTTAACTCCAACGCACCTGTTTCTGGATCGTTCTTAGCTATCAATTGCGTTCCTTTGAATATTTTGATAGCTATAGCACCTTCTAATTGTTGGTTGGGGTCAGTGTTTAAACTAGTAAGTTTGGTGTCGTTTGGTAAATAAATACCCTGACAATCCCAATTTGTTGGTGTTGCTTGACCAGCGCCTAAAAAGTAGAGTGTATTATCGTAGGGCGTTTTCGGTTTTTTGGGTTTGGGGCCGTAAACAGCAATTGTTTTGTCTGTTTCATTACGACATTGACCCCAGTTGATGCCTTTTTCTAAAGCATATTTTTGAAACGACAATTCATCGATTTTTTTCTGGAGGTCTTCGGCTGACAAAGTTTCTGATCTTGCTTGTCCAGATTTTGTTGCTGCTAGTTGACCCTGAAGAATATCGAGTGATTTTGTTACCTCTACATAATCAGGACTTTTCGTAATTTTTGGTGGGTCTGCTAACGAAGGTTCAGCAAACATAAAATTCAGCACAATAATTAAGACCAGCAAAAGGGAGTTAAATAATTTCATGGTTCTCTTCTTGAAAAAAATATCATCTATGTAAAGAGGCGTAGAGAGGGAAAATTTGTTGACTTATGGGATTTTACGTCTCTATCATCATTAGTCTTCTATTGGAGCATTAGGAAATTGTGCGCTGATATCTACTGCGGATAGATTAGGAATTGACCAAGTAGTTTCACCTGCTTTGAATACTTTTGCAGGAGAAACATTTAATTCGATAGCGCCTGTTTGTGGATTTGTTTGAGCGATTAACTGAGTTCCTGGTACAAATTTCAACGCTAAGGGTTCTGTTAATTCTTGTCCTTGAGTATCCCCAGTAATTAAGCCTGCAATTTTGGCTCCGGCTGGCAAGTAAACACCGTCACAGTTCCATTCATCATCGGTAATTTTTCCATTTCCTAAATAGTAAAGACTCGGTTGTTGATTTCTCTTGGCTTTATGGGCATAAACTGCTAAATTTTGCCCGGTCTGATTGCGACATTGCCCCCATTCTAAAGCTGTTTCCAGAATGTATTTTTGCAAATTTAATTCGCCTGTTTTTTGTTCAATTTGTTCTGGTGTATATCCTGACTCTGCTGGCGCTGATTTTGCTTGTATAAGTTCATTTAGCGCTTGTTTAACTTCAGCATAATCAGGTGTCTGTGTGAGTCTTGGAGGATCAGCCCAAGAGGGTTGGACAATCAAAAAATTTACTAAGAGTGTGAAAACTAACAAAAGAGTTTTAAAGAGTTTCATGTGTTTCTCCTGATGAAGATTAAAAGTTTTCCAAATCTGAAGATGGTTTGGTTGATTGCTAAAGCTTATTTAGACGCTATTAGGAGTTGATACGTACCGCTATCAATCAAAATCGAAATTTTCCAACCAATCTATACAAGAAGTACAAAATTATGACCGCAACGATTTAAAACATTTGTGATAACTTGGTGGCGGCTGTAATTACGGAATTGAAAGTCTACATATCACTAATTTCCTTATTTTTAGCCTACATTAGTTTTCTTCGGCTTCTGCCTTAGGTTTATATTTTTTGACTATACCCATGAGGCAGATGCAACTTGCTAGTAAAGCGAGCGGATTCAATGCATTGCTTTCCAAGATGATGTAAACTCCTAATCCAACTAAAACGAAGGGAACAAGATTACTACCGTAACGGTTAAGGACATCGGCAATATTGTTTTGGCTAATTAGTTTGTAGCTGGCATAGCACCAAACTCCTACAAGCAAAAAGAAGATGATAAGAATTATTAGTAGTCTTATAAGACTACTATTAGCAAACAATGGCATATAGATACTTATATTATCACTACCATTGGCGACAGTAATTGCTGCCACACTATAAGTTTGTGGAGAAACTAAACTGATAAAAGCTGAAGTTTCAGACTGCTGTAATTGCTCATCTTCTGCATCTGCATCGTCGCTTTCTTGATTGAGCCAACTACTAAGGCCAATTGCTATGGGCACTAATCCAAGTAGCCCAATCCAGTGTTTTGGTAAGATTAAACTACCTAAAAAACCAGTCAAGCTGGCAATTACTAAAATACTAAATCCCAGGAACTGACCTATAACAATATGCCGCCAACGAAAATTGTTATTAACTTGTGAGAACCAGAGCGACAAAATTACTAAATCATCAAGATTAGTTGCTGTAAAAGCTGTTATCCCTGTAGGGATTGCAGTAATTAATTCTTCCATTACACAGTTTTGGATATTGGTTTTATCATTTGTCATCATTCATTGTTTGTTATTTAACTTTGAAAAATGACGAATGAGCACGGGCAAGTAATAATTAACTATTTATGCCGCTCACGGTCAAATCTGATGTGAATTGCGTCGATGGCTTTGACCATTTTATTGACCATTTTTGGAGAGCGAAGCCTTTGAAAAAAGAACCATCCGCAAGCAGTAGCAATGTAGATTAAAAAGAGGTAAGGAAAAAGATTATAAGGAGCTTCTGGGACTGGAAACATTTTACTACCAGGAATTCCCACGCTGCCTAATAATGGAATAAACATAAATCCTATTGCTATAAGAGAGAATATGATATCTCTGCGATCCAGGTTGTTAATTTTGTAAAGGTAAATTGGTGCGGCTATAGAAATTAAAATGTAAACGGTGACAAATCCGAAACTAGCGATCGCACCTAGATAACCCATACTCTCAAAGAGTTTGATGTGAAATAAAGCCATCACCGCTGGGATCAAAAATGTCAAGAAAGAACACATCGTGACTGCAATATGAGGAGTTTGATTCGATATGTGTGTATTACCCAACTTGGCATGAAATAACCCATGACGCGCCATCAAAAAGAATATTCTCGCGGCGGGATTAATGCTACCCAGGACGCAAGCAAAGAAACTAGCCAGCGCACCTAAGCCAACTAATTCACCCAGCCAACCTAAACCTATTTGTTGCGAGAGATAACCTAGAGGTTCTTCGGCGTGGGTAATGTCTACTCCTGAGTGGCGAAACGCTAGCACTTCAATATATGTGGTGCAGATATAGAATAAACCTGCGAGGATCACACTTCCTAAAACTGACCGAGGAATGGTTTTCAATGGGCTTTTTGCTTCATCGCCCAAGGTGGTCGCACTTTCAAACCCTGAGAAGGCAAACATTACCAGTACAAGTCCTGTTGCTAGGCTACCTGGTTGAACACCGCTCAAAGTTAGCTGGGGCATATCTAATGTAAAACCGTGGTGCGCCCAAACCATCACACATAAGATTCCGATTAATGCGATGGATGTACCTTCCATCCACAGCATGGCGACTGCTGAAAGTTGAATATCTTTATAACCTGCATACCAGGCGATTCCCGCGCCCAGCGCTAGTAAGGTGATACTGGAGGGGTGAATTCCCAGATGACCAAACAATACGCCGCTGAAGTTGGCAAAACCGCACAACACTGACATTGCAGTGAATAGATAAGCCAAAACCAAACTCCAACCGCAGATAACACCTGCTGTCGGGCCAAGTCCTTTGACGATGTAGGAATAAAGAGAACCGGGTGAAGCGGAACGGCTAGCAAATTGATTGATGTTGATGCTAACAAATACCAGTCCCACCAAGCCTATAACCATACTTAGCCAAGTCCCGTTACCTGAAAGGGCAACAATTAAACCGACATTGGATGCAGGGATCGTTGTCGGTGCGATGACGGCAAAAGATTGTGCTAAAACTTCGCCAAAAGAAAGACAGTGTGATTTTAAACCATGAAAACTTTGTTGTGAGACTTTTTCGTGGTTTGCATTGATTTTGAATTCGCTAGACATCAATAACACCCTGGTATATCAAGCATCGCTACTTATACTCAAAGTATCTTCTTAAGCTAATAAATGCAAACATTTTTTGTTTTTGAATTTATAAATAAAAATAATTAAATTTACATTACCTACCTAATGTTTTTATCTGTTGTTTGTTTCAGCCTCAGGCAGGCTCGAAAAACTTCAAAAATGCGAAAATATTATAAAATTTTTATAGCACTTTATTTTTTTAAACTGTATATAAAAATACTTTTTTTCTTTTAGGAGTGTATTTATTTAGAGATTTTTTCGCCTAGTTTTAGAATTAAAATACTACGATAAATCAATCTGTTCTATGTACTTTGCACAGCATATAAGTAGCAAATTAAATGTAATTGCTAATACGACAAATCTAGAACTTACGCATTGAGTCTTGGAAAGTAAACCAAACGAGAAATACTGATTTTTTCGTTGCTTATTAACCTTGGTTGTGATCAAGAGTAATTTAGATGCGTTTGCCCTGGGTTGGACGGGTTCCCCGGTTCCCTCAGTGGTGTGGAAACCCCCTACGTACCCGTCACTGCTTCACCTCTTCCCTGCCTCTACGAGTGATTTCAACAATCAAATCGGATTGCTATAGTTAATTGAAAACCCAGCTCCAGGGCGTTAAGCTATTCCATCTGGGAGCATCCCAAATGTGTAAATTTATTTTTTTGTAGTGCGGGCTAGAAGCCCGCTGACTTGACATTAGGGAGCAAGATGCTCCCACTACAAATTTATTAAGGGCAAAATTGGGATGCTCCCTTACATCTTGACCCTTAACATAGTTGTAGTATTATTTTGCGAATCAGGTGTTATGGCTAATCAACTACAGGACTACAATCCCAGCGGCGTAGGTGAAATCAATGGCAACCTCTTAGGTTTGCCGTTCGATTATGAGTCTGCAAAGCTTATTGTATTTGGAGTACCTTGGGAAGTTACCGTTTCTTATGGTGCAGGTACTGCTAACGGCCCCCAGCAAGTTTTAGATGCTTCGGTTCAATTGGATTTATTTGATTTTGATAATCCTGATGGATGGAAACAGGGAATTTTTATGGTAGAAATTCCCCAGGATATTTTAGAGAAAAACCAATACTATCGCGCATTAGCTGCACAAATTATCGAGCGACTCGCCCAAGGTAAACCACTGACAGATGCACCAGATTTAACACCTGTACTGGCAGAAATTAATCAGGCTTGTCAACAGGTAAATCAATGGCTGCTTGAAAATTGCCAAAAAGCAATTAACGATGGTAAGCGAGTCGCCGTTATTGGTGGCGATCACAGTTCACCTTTAGGATATTTCCAAGCATTAGCAGCTAATTATGCCAACTATGGCGTTTTGCACATTGATGCCCACGCAGATTTACGCGATGCTTATGAGGGATTTGAATTTTCTCATGCATCGATCATGTTCAATGCGATGAAAATACCGCAAATTACTAAGTTAGTACAAGTAGGGTTGCGTGATATTTCTCATGATGAAGTGGAAATGATTAACCAATCTAGCGATCGCATTGTTGCATATTACGACCCAGCGATTAAACAAAAACTCTACTCTGGAACAACTTGGATTGAGTTGTGTCGAGAAATTGTCAGCCATTTACCCGAATATGTTTACATTAGCTTTGATGCCGATGGTCTAGATCCCAAACTCTGTTCGAGTACAGGTACTCCTGTTCCCGGTGGACTCGAATTAGAGCAAGCTTATTGTCTATTCCGGGAATTGGTGAAGAGTGGTAAAAAAATTATTGGCTTTGATGTCTGCGAAGTCGGTGATGCTGAGTGGGATGGAAATGTCGGTGCGCGGATTGTTTATAAGTTAGCGAATTTGATGGATTTATCTCAACTGGGTACAGACAAGGTATCTTAACGCAAGTCTTTAATCGGATACGATATCAGCCAACCAAAGTTGGAGATTTAGGCAATAAATACTTTTGCCTAATTTTAATATTTGTATGTAATAGAGTGAGTATGTTACTTAATATGGCAATTTTAAATCATTTGTGAATAACAACATCCCTGACTTTTCAAATAAATCAGGAATGTAAGCTGATCAAATTATATTACCTGATTTGCAGACTTGCCTGAAAAACTTATACTAATTCAAATAATGTTTGCGACACATAAATTATTCGTAAGGGCACGGCACTGCCGTGCGACGCCACTTCCTTCAAGTCGGCAAAGCCGCCCAACGGAGTGGCTCCCCTACCCATCTATGGACAACAACAGAATGACACAAAACCTCAAAATTTAGTACTCATAAGATAAAGATTGGCAAGAGTACAACCAACAAGTGTATTGCCGTAATTTTGACAAAGTAATAGCGGCTTTATCGGTATTTTAATTAATGCCAACGCAATCAGCAACACTGATCGCCGAAACAGTAAATGAGTACTCCGAAATAGTAATTGCGATCGCCGAAACAGCAATTGTGACTCCCGAAATAGTAATTGTGACTCCCGAAATAGTAATTGTGTCTCTCGAAATAGCAATTGTGACTCCCGAAATAGTAATTGTGACTCTCGAAATAGTAATTGTGACTCTCGAAATAGTAATTGTGACTCTCGAAATAGCAAATGCAAACGGACATAATATAACTACGAGAGTTAAGCTAGATGAAGCCCAGTTAACTTTTAATAATGCTGAGTCTAAAAAAGCACGTAGCTACTTTCACAAGAAAATTTGTACCATCTTATAGGTTTCTTCGCACGCAAGAATCCACAATTGATAGAAGCCATATACTACAAACAGAACTAAATGCTTTATCAATTAAAGTTCTCAATTGGAACATTGCTAAGAAGAATTCCGACAAAATTTGGGTTAGAGATTTTTTAACTATAGTTGAACAATACCAACCAGACCTAATTTTTTTGCAAGAATTTCGCTTGGAAATGAGGGCAGCAAGTTTAGTCAAATTGATAGATATGAGTTGGAATTTTGCGCCTAACTTTATCGATGCTCATCATCAGACTTATTCGGGAATCCTCACGGCAGCTAAAATTAGCCCACTCACGAAGAGAGCAATTATCACTAAACATCATGAACCTATTATTAGAACTCCTAAAGTTTCTCTGATTACCGAATATTCTTTATCTAATCATAAAGATAATATCTTAACTATCAATAGCCATCTAATCAATTTTGTAGATATAAATAAATTTAAAACCCAACTGCATGATTTAGAATTAGCGTTATCTGCACATCAAGGGCCGATTATATTTTCAGGAGATTTTAATACCTGGAGTCGAAAAAGAGCAGTACTTTTATATAAAGCGGTTACTCGACTGGGGTTAATGCCAGTAGCTTTTGCACCTGATGAGAGCAAGAAAATTAAACGGTTCCTGTTATCGCCTCCCCTAGACTATATCTTTTACCGAGGACTCAGCGAATACAAAGCCAGGGCTAAAGTACTAGACCACATTTGTTCTTCCGATCACAAGCCATTACTGGCAGAATTTTATTATACCGATACTCAATGAATGGGGATGCTTGTAGATAGTGGTGTTATAACTCTTTATAGTGCAGTTACGGTTGTGGTTCATGGCTTGGGGATTTTGCACGCTGCCCATGCGGTGATGAATGTGCGTTCTTCTCAAGGGGCGATCGCCTGGGGAATTTCTCTAGTCACCTTTCCTTGGTTAGCCGTTCCGTTATATTGGATTCTCGGCAGAACTAAATTTCATGGATATGCCGAAGCTCTGCGCTTAGTTTACACCAAACATCATAAGCTGGCTCGCCAAACCTACGTTAATATTGCTAAATTTAAGACCGCACCGCCAGAGAAGTTAGCACAGTTGCAACCACTGGCTGAGGCTTTTACAGGTATTCCCTTTACATCAGGTAATGCAGCCGAATTACTCATAGATGGCCAACAAACCTATGAGGCGATGTTAAAAGCGATCGCATTCGCCACAAATTATATTTTGCTGCAATCCTACATTGTTTATGATGACGAGGCAGGCAACGAGTTTAAGGACGCGTTGATTGATAAGGCAAAACAAGGAATAAAAGTTTACTTCCTTTACGATGAAATTGGTTCCAACAAATTATCTCGCTCCTATATTGAGTCTTTATGCAAACATGGCATTCAAGTAAGTGCATTCCACACTACTAAAGGCAAAGGTAATCGTTTCCAACTCAACTTTCGCAACCATCGCAAGATTTTGGTAGTGGATGGTGAAACAGCATTTTTAGGTGGATTGAATATTGGTGATGAATACTTAGGAAAAAATCCCCGCCTCAGTCCCTGGCGTGATACCCACATGAAGTTGCAAGGCCCCACTGTTCAAAGCCTGCAAGCTTCCTTTCTACAAGATTGGTACTGGGCAACTCGACAATTTCTGGATGTAAACTGGCAGATTAAAGCTAACGAGAAAATCAACCAAACTGCATTTGTGCTGCCTACAGGCCCCGCAGATCAACTCAAAGCCTGTAATCTATTTTTTGTAAATGCGATCAATCAAGCTCAGACTCGCCTGTGGATTGCTACTCCTTATTTTGTACCGGATGAGGCAACTTTGACAGCCTTGAAACTAGCAGCCATGCGCGGTGTAGACGTGCGAATTATCTTACCAAACCGCCCGGATCACTTGTTTGTTTATCTCTGTTCTTTCTCTTACTATAGCGAGATGGAGGCGATCGGTATTAAACTGTATCGCTACAAACATGGGTTTATGCACCAGAAAATCATCCTCATCGATGAAGATATCGCAGGGGTAGGAACTGTCAATTTAGATAACCGCTCATTTTTTCTCAACTTTGAAGTCATGGGCTTTGTTGCCGCACCCCAATTTGTGGAAAGTGTGGAGAAAATGTTAGAGGATGATTTAGCTGTTTCTATTGCTGTTGATTTCGCTGAATACCAAAGAAAACCTTTATGGTTCAAGTTAGCCGTGAGAGTATCTCGGTTGCTGATGCCATTGCTGTGAAGCGCAGAAGGCACAAATATAATTATTAGCAGATGGAGGTACGTGCAATGAGCAAACCTAACTTTCAGGCAATGAGTCAGAAAGATTTACATGCCTACATTTTGGCTCATCGGGATGATCAAGAAGCATTTTATGCTTATGTGGACAAGTTACATGCAGAAGCTAACTAGATTGAAATGCCGCCCTTACAGTCTTTAGAAGATTTGGAAAATTATCCTGCATTTCTTGAGCGTGTTCGCAACGGTTCAAACCAATGAAATAACATTGTCTAATAATTGGGCGTTGCTGAGTAAAAGTATAATTAACCTCACGCAAAAGTAATTCATTCAAAATATCGGTGAGTGCTTCATTAATTACATCATCCCTGACACAACAATGTAGAAAATCTGGCGTTGCTAAAACAAGGAATGAAATTTTGGCATTAAAATCTCAGAATCCTCATTCTCTCTGCGTCTCTGCGTGAGAAAATCATCCAGCAAATATGCAATGTAGAAATCTATATATTCAGTAATAAATATTTATCTTTCCAGCCTGTACTATTAGACGTATCTGGCTCTATCTATAGTATTGTCAATGATTTGTATTTAATATAAAATTTCTCACTTCAGTTAGAAGAAATTATTATTTTAAATAACTAATATAAAATCAACAAAATAATTTAAATTATTTGTCGCTTGAGATAATTGCTTATTTAAGTAAATTAACAGTTCTTTGTGTTTAATTTCAAATTTTCTTTATTTTTCAGCAAGTTAGTCATCAATCAATAATTAGAACTTTTAACCTATGAATACACTTGATAAAAAGCAGTCTGAGCGTGATACCAGTACTCAAAGCCGCAGTCGGACTCTAGGTTTTGGCGATCTAGCTGTAATGGTTTCTTTGGTAATAATAGCTGCATTCATTAGATTTGGCTATACTAACGATCAGAATACAAGCGCTTCTTCAGGCTTTATCAATACATCTGAAATAGTCAATAACACAGATACATTTATTGATAAAACTGTAACCGTTAGAAGCAGGCCAGTTGATAAGGTAGGTTTTAGCTCTTTCACTGTTAACGATCAGCCACTACTTAATAGAGAACCGATATTAGTTGTGAACGCTTCTGGTGTGCCTTTCAATCTGCCTACCGATAAAAATGTAAAAGTTCAAGTGACTGGTCAACTTCGCAATTTAGTAATTCCTGATATTGAAAGAGAGTTTAATGTGAATTTAGAGGACGAATACTATACAGAGTATATAAATAGGCCTGCCATTATTGCTCAGTCGATTACACTAGCACCCCAAAGCAGCCAAAACGCTCAATTGCAATAAAAAACTCCATCCACAAGGGGATGGAGTTTTTAGGTATGGGGCATAGGAAAGAAGTTACCAATGCCCTATGCCCCATGCAGCGGGGCTACGGTGTACACACATCTGTGTACTAAACCGAAATCATTGTAGATCCGTCATTATCCTCCGATAAATTGGAGGACTTTGAGGGATTTTAGCCCCCCTTAAAAAGGGGGGTTGGGGGGATCAAAAGCCTGTGGGACAACTCTCAAAGACTTGTGTGTACACGGTAGTGCAGCGGGGAGAGCAACCTCGTCTATCCACAAAGGCATGGAATTTTCCGCCGCTTTCTATAAATTAATAACCATAATCTTGAGTATATTTAGACTCTTCAATTATGACTTGTGACTGTTGAGCGTTAACTTTTGATCCACTTCTTCTAGCAATTTGCTGTTGTGAAAACATTTCTCGCAGCACCATAGCTGGATCTACATAGTTGCTACCATACTTTAGCCCCCAATGGAGGTGAGGCCCGGTTGTGCGTCCTGTCATTCCTACTCTACCAATTCTAAGACCGGTTGGTATTTGTTGACCTTCGGCTATTTGAATTCCACCTGTGCGATCCACTAGATAACGACGACCGGATGCAGTTTCAACATTTCCTTCCATGTGACAATAAGTGTGTTCCCATTGCCCTGATCTAATTACTATATGAGTGCCGCAGGCATTGCGATCGCCTACTTTAATTACTGTACCTGCCCACCAATTGCGAATGTAACTACCTTGTGGTGCAGCAATATCTAAACCACCATGAAATTCCCAACTATCGCCACCAGTAGCAGAACGGCGATATCCAAAGGCCGAGGTATAAGCTTGAAAATTTTCTACAGGAAAAGAGGCGGCTAGCCAAGCGTTGCCTACATTTACATTATTTGACTTAGCTTCTCTAGCTCTGGCAATTTCTGGCTTAGGTAATAGAGTGATTGAACTTACAAGTCCCAATCCTAATATTAATAAAGTGGCTCCAGAAACTACTATTTTTTGCTGCCCATTACTCATTTTTTTATACCCCAATCCCATCAAAATATCGATTAATTCACTGAGAATTTCGGTTGAATGTAATTTTAAAAGTTGCTATTAAAGCCAATTTATTATTCATATCTCAATATTAGTGACATGGCAAACTTTACTTGAAGATATTGCTATGTCAAGCTATTTAGCTGACAGTACTATGCTTTTTGTCCGTCAAATTTGTGCTATCAGCTAATCAGAATAACAAATTAGAAAATCAGAAAGAATTCAGTATTTTTAATACATTTCAGTAAATAAGTATAATCGACAATGGGCGTACTTGTTAGCTAGTAATTACGGATTGGGTAACATTTAATATTAAAATACTATGCTAGTAATTACGGATATGTTTAAAGGTCAAATTCATACATTGCTAGCTACAAAAAAATTGGCTCTGAGATAACTTCTAGCAAAAAAGTTGTCAATTTGGCACAATCTGGTGACTTTTATGCTTAAAATTGTTTAAATATCAAGCTTTAAAGCAATAATTAACCCCAGCGCTACTTCCACAAGCTATGCTGACTGAAATTTTGCCTTTCCACATTGAATTGGACAAAATCGCGATCGCGGGAGCGAGTTTGTGGTCTTTGGCGCTATATCTAGCTTTTTCCCCGCTCAGTGAATGGGTAATTGAACAGCTAAACCGTTGGTTTAACTTTGCCGAGCGATCGCTTTACACCAGCCAATCAGAATTTGAAAAGACTCGTAAGGGCAGAGAATCCCAAAACGCTTTTTACGCCTCTGTGTTTAGTATTGTGCCTTTTTTGATAGTTGGTGCTTTAGTTCACTGGGGCGTAGAAATCAGTTTGGGCCCTAGTTGGGGAATTAGCACAGGCATACTTGCTTCTATTGGTTCCGGTATTTATGAACTAGGACGGCGGGACGGGAGTTCTTCAGATTAGGTATGAGGAATTATTGGTTTACCGAAAGCCGGCGAGAAAGCCCACTCCAACAAGAGGGGTGGGATGAAGTGGTGATGACAGATTTGTGTAGAATCAAGCAGATACTAATTTACGTATGTAGTGCGATCGCTACTTCCTAGAAGATTGAATGGCCATTTTTCCAGCTTTTAATTTTCGTAGTTTTTCTACAACTAGATTTGGATTTTGACTTTGTTCTTCCCGTATGCGATCGCCCCACTCTAGCCAATATGTCATTACACTCTAAGGATATAGGGTGTGCTTCAAACCCAGCTTGAGAGCATAATTTCTAAAGAAAAGCTCTCAGCAATTTGTAATACCTTTTACTCAGTAGTACTTTAACTAACCCACCCATCACTGTAAAGCTGAATAAAATAGCGAATTTTGGTCTTCATGTCATCTTCTATAATTGATAAAACCTGGACAACTAATCTTAGGCATGAGACTGTGACAGAAGCAGGAAGTTACAAAGATACTGTAAATCTACCCAAAACGAACTTTGATATGCGGGCAAACGCGCTCAAGCGTGAGCCGGAAATCCAAAAATTTTGGGAAGAAAATAAAATTTACGATCGCCTCTCGCAAAATAACCCCGGCGAATTATTTATACTGCACGATGGGCCGCCCTACGCTAATGGCTCACTTCATACTGGTCATGCCTTAAATAAAATTCTCAAAGATATTATTAACCGCTACCAACTGCTAAGGGGGCGTAAGGTTCGTTATGTGCCTGGTTGGGACTGCCACGGCTTGCCAATTGAACTGAAAGTTTTGCAGAACATGAAGTCAGCAGAACGGCAAAATCTCACACCCTTACAACTGCGGCAGAAAGCGAAAGAATTTGCCCTAGCAACAGTAGATGACCAACGCCAAAGTTTTAAACGCTATGGTGTTTGGGGTGATTGGGATAACCCTTATCTGACTTTGAAGCCGGAATATGAAGCTGCTCAAATTGGTGTTTTCGGTCAGATGGTGTTAAAAGGTTACATCTATCGCGGTTTGAAGCCGGTTCACTGGAGTCCCAGTTCTAAGACTGCTTTAGCTGAAGCTGAGTTGGAATATCCAGAAGGGCACACTTCTCGCAGTATCTACGCTGCTTTTCCGGTCACTGGATTGTCAGAGTCTGCAAAACCACTGCTGGGAGAATATTTACCAGATTTGGGTGTCGCTATCTGGACAACTACGCCTTGGACAATTCCTGGTAACTTGGCTGTGGCGGTGAATGCAGACCTCAACTATGTTGTGGTAGAAGTCGCGCACAGTCATTTCAAATATCTCATCGTTGCAGCTGATTTGGTGGAAGGTTTAGCTTCTACTTTAGAAGTTGAACTAACAGTAAAAGCCACATTCAAAGGGAAAGATTTAGAACATATCACCTACCGTCATCCTTTATTTGACCGCGAAAGCCCGGTTGTTGTAGGTGGCGATTATATTACTACTGAGTCGGGTACGGGGTTGGTACACACTGCCCCTGGTCATGGTCAAGAAGACTACATTGTTGGTCAGCGCTATGGGTTACCTATCCTTGCACCAGTGGATGATAACGGTAATTTTACCGACGAGGCGGGACAATTTGCTGGGTTGAATGTGCTGGGTGATGGAAATCAGGCGGTAATTGATGCGTTAACTGCGGCTGGTTCCTTGCTGAAGGAAGAACCCTATCAACACAAATATCCTTACGACTGGCGGACGAAAAAGCCGACAATTTTCCGCGCTACTGAACAATGGTTCGCTTCGGTGGAAGGATTTAGAGAAGAAGCACTAAAAGCGATCGCCTCGGTAAAATGGATTCCAGCCCAAGGTGAAAATCGCATCACGCCAATGGTGGCGGAACGTTCTGATTGGTGTATCTCCCGTCAGCGGGCTTGGGGTGTGCCAATTCCCGTTTTCTACGATGAAGAAACTGGGGAACCACTGCTGACTGAAGAAACTATCAACCACGTCCAAGCTATTATCGCTGAAAAAAGTTCCGATGCTTGGTGGGAACTGTCGGTAGAGGAGTTGTTACCAGAACAATACCGCAATAATGGTCGGTCTTACCGCAGAGGTACTGACACAATGGATGTCTGGTTTGATTCTGGGTCATCTTGGGCAGCTGTAGCCAAGCAGCGTCCAGAATTGCGCTACCCCGCAGATATGTATCTAGAAGGTTCAGACCAGCATCGCGGTTGGTTCCAGTCAAGTTTGCTCACCAGTGTAGCGGTGAATGGCATCGCACCTTACAAAACTGTGCTGACTCACGGCTTTGTGCTGGATGAACAAGGGCGGAAGATGAGTAAGTCACTGGGGAATGTGGTCGATCCCCAAGTGATGATTGTCGGCGGTAAAGACCAGAAAAAAGAACCCCCCTATGGTGCTGACGTGTTGCGGTTGTGGGTGTCGTCGGTAGATTACACCTCTGATGTGCGTATAGGTAGCAACATCATCAAGCAGCTAAACGATGTTAGAGGTAAGATTCGCAATACAGCACGGTTCTTACTGGGTAGCTTGCATGACTTCGACCCAGAAAAGGATGCAGTACCTTTTGAGGAATTGCCAGAACTCGACAAATATATGCTGCACCGCATCACCGAGGTGTTTGGTGAAGTTACAGAAGCGTTTGAAAGTTTCCAATTCTTCCGCTTTTTCCAAACAGTGCAGAATTTCTGCGTTGTGGATTTATCCAACTTTTATCTCGATACTGCCAAGGATAGACTCTACATCAGTACGCCGAATGGTTTCCGCCGTCGCAGTTGTCAAACAGTGCTGAAGATAGCTTTAGAGAATTTAGCACGAGCGATCGCACCAGTGTTATGCCACACCGCCGAAGACATTTGGCAACATCTCCCTTACAAAACGCCTTACAAATCGGTATTTGAATCCGGTTGGGTGCAGTTAGACCAGAAGTGGCATAATCCGAAGTTGGTAGAATTCTGGCAACAAATCCGGCAAATCCGTACTGAGGTTAATAAAGTGCTAGAGCAAGCTAGGGTAGAAAAATTAATTGGTTCTTCCCTAGAGGCAAAAGTCTTGCTATATATCAATGATGAGCAATTACGCTCTTCTGTAAAAGCACTGAATCCTGCTATTGGTAACGGTATTGATGAACTCCGCTATCTGTTTATTACTTCTCAGGTAGAAGTCTTGGATACCCCAGAAGCACTGCAAGGATTGAAGTACAATTTGCAGTCAGATAGCTGGGGAATTGGTGTAGTGAATGCAGATGGGGAGAAGTGCGATCGCTGTTGGAACTACTCCATCCACGTGGGAGAATCAAAAGAACATCCCCTACTTTGCGAACGGTGTGTTGCAGCCTTAGCAGGAGAGTTTTAAAAATTAGCCGTGAGGAGTGAAGAAAATAACTCTTAACTCCTCACTCAGCACTGACTATAACTTCTGCAACAACTCTTGAGTTAACTGAAGAAATGCTTTTGAACCAGGAGATTGAGGACTCATTAAAACAGCCGGCATAAAACTATCAACAGCCTTAGCCACATTTACATCAACTGGAATTTGGTTCTTACAAATTTTATCTACGCCAAAATCTTCAACAACGCGATGCATGACTTGTTTATAGTATCTGCCAGTGAGGAGATTTGCACTCGACATACTGAATACAATACCCAGCATTTTTATATTGATTTTTGCTTCATGTTCGTGGCTGTCTTTTAATTGCCCAATGCGTCTTTCCAGCAGTTGAATACCTACTACAGATAAAGGTTCTGGTTTGGCAGGAAGTATATAAAAATCACTGCAAGCTAAAGCGCTACGAGTCATGAGATTGTAACCAGGCGCACAATCCAAAAGGATAAAATCATACTCTTGGCGAACTGGTTTTAAGATGTTATTAATTAACACCCTTTCAAAGCGGTTCCAAACAGTTTCAAAATCCTGCTCACCCAACGCAACAGATTGTTGATGCAGCATTTCTGAAACAACAAATTCATCATATAAATCGATATCTCCTGGCAATAAATCCAGCCCTGGCTGGTTACAAACCTGAGACTGAACAATATCCTGAATTGTTTGTGTGGCGTTTGGTTCCGGAGTGATAACTTGGTCTATCAGATATCTAAACGTCTTTCTATTTTTGCGACGCTTGGCAAATTCCAAAGGCGACATTAGACTGAGTGTGGCACTAATTTGGCTGTCTAAGTCCAGAACAAGCACCCGCTTGCCATAATTCTTAGCTAAACAAGTTGCTAAATTGACAGTGAGGGTAGTTTTACCGACACCACCTTTCATATTTGCAGTTGCAATTACATATCCCATTGGTTAATTCCTCCGATGACGCATTCCCATCTAGGTAGCGTACACCTTTGCTAATATAGTGAAACTTTTGCTAAATTTAATATTTTTCCCAACTGGCAAGAGTGATGTAAGCGATATTTCCTCGATTGAAGCAGTCAGATTATAGCAGTCCCGGATGCTTTATTGAGGTATAAGTGTATAAACCTCTGCAAGGTAGCTACTTCATCAGTGAAAATACTATTAAAAATCACATTTATTAACAACAATTTAAGTAATATCTATTACTTAAAATATCTCGACCCATGCCATAATCACGCAGTTATCAGGCTCTATTCAACAAGTGTAATTTTTTAGAGGTAGAAACATATTGTCTTTTAATCCTGAGCTGTGTCGTAACGAAAGCGAAGTTGAAAGTAAACTCATAGTGCAATATTTGCTACCACAGCTAGGATATACTCCTGATACCTGGCATCAAGAAGTTGCCGTTGGTAGCATCCGTTTAGATTTCTTAGCATTTGCGGCACAAGTGGTTCCCTTTGTTTTAGATGCCAACTCACCGCTGAGTGTGGTTATGGAAGCAAAGCACCCTAAACAAAACTTAAATAATCATGTCCCTCGGCTTAGGCATTATTTAACGAGCCTAAATGTGAGATATGGATTATTAACTAATGGTAAGGAAATCCGAATTTATAAAAAATTATCTTATGATGTTCAGCTAGTTTTTCAGTGTTCTGGTAATGAAGTTGAAACGAAAATAGAGGAAATTACAAGGTTAATTGGTAGGGAAATCCTAAAAGCAGAACAATCAAAAGTTAATTCAGAAATGCCAATAATTGAAAAAAATCCCCTTGTTCAAATTAAGAGGCAACATTCAATGAAAATAATCGCAGTTTACCATAACAAAGGTGGAGTAGGTAAAACAACTACTGTAGTTAATCTAGCTGCTGCTATCAGAAAGAAGGGTAAAAGAGTTCTAGTTATTGACCTTGATAGCCAAGCTAACACTACATTTGCCACAGGTTTAGTTAAATTTGATGATGAAGAATTTGATGATATCAAAGATTCTAATATTTTCCATATATTGCAATCAGAGGATTTTTATTCAATTTCAGAGGTAGCAAGGAAGTCTAATTTTAGCGATCCAGAAATTCATGTTGTTCCTGCACACATTGATTTAATGAAAAATGAAACTGATTTGAATGCTCTTGATTATAGTAGGTTGATATTAATTGACAAACTGGAAGAGGTAAATGATAAATATGATGTTGTACTCATTGATACTCCACCTTCTTTAAATCTTTACGCAAGAATTGCATTAATAGCAGCAGATTATCTTATTATCCCTTCTGATCTAAAACCATTTGCCAATCAAGGATTAACCAATGTAAAAGAGTTTATAAAAACTGTAAACGGATTTAGGAAGCAAATCAAAAAACCACCAATTGAAATATTAGGTGTCCTAGCTTGTAAAATATCTACGAATGCTAGATTTGTACAATCAACTTTAAAAAATAGAATAGAAAAAATTTCAAAACGTTACGATATTAACGTTATGGATACTGTGATTTACGAAAGAGATGATCTAGCAAAGTGCGCTGAAAAATTTTTGATTATTGGAGATATGGAAGTTGCCGATCCTGTTTCTGTAATTGATTTTAAACCTGATTCAACTGCCGCACAAGAATTTGAGTTACTAGCAATAGAAGTTTTACAAAAGATAGGGTTGGCTTAATGAAATTATCTACATCACTTGTTGCTGTCAAAAAAATTACCTCTAGTAAGCCTCGTTCAACTTTTGCAGAAGATGATATAGAAAAGGCTGCGAAATTAATCTTAGAGTCTGAAGGAGTTATTAACCCTATAGTGATTCGTAGAACTAGCCTACAATCATACGAGGTAATCAATGGAGACTTTGAATATTATGCTGCAACCAGAGCTAGAGAAATAGACCCTCGTAAAGGCGAGATGATAGGGGTATTTATTATTGAACCTGAAAATGAGGGTATTTTAACGAAGCAAGTTCAAGTATTTAGAAAATCAAAGGATGATAATTCAAAAGAAGTAAGCTTCACCTCAAAAGATTTAGAAAAATTCTTAACCAATTTAGAATCACGTTTTGAAAAGCTCACTAAGCAACTATTGGAAGAATCAACTGCTAAGGTAAAGTTAGAAACTGAAAACAAGGAGCTTAAAAAACGTTTGGCTGATAAAGTTGAACCTTTAGAAGCGTTCAAAAAATTGAATGTAGACAGAATTGTTAAAAAATTACTGAATGCTGGCTTTAATTCAAAAAGAGCTAATCAGATAGCAGCAGCAGTAGTAAATGAACGCCAAAAAGAAGACTTTAAATCTTTAGATGACGTGATAGAGAGAGTTAAAGTTCCACATGGCAAGAATATGCAGAAAGGTATAAGTGTCAAAAAAATGCTTGATATCATAGAAAGTTTAAACGTAGAAGATTAGTTTACTGAATAAGCGATCGCGCTCTTATCCATTAGTTTAACTATTGGTACAATTTTCTTGATGAGTCAGTTAAGGTCTAACTCAAATTACCAGCCTACTCCAACTATTCCAAAAAGTAGGTAATTTATGTAATTCTCGTTTTTCTTTGCGCCTTTGCGTGAAGCATTTATCCCTGCACCCTACGCAACGCATTAAATGCTTTATCTCTCAATCCAATTGGCAAAAACGATAAGCCTAAACCAGTCCACGCTTTAGTATTTGAAAAAGACTTACCCGCCAAAACTAGCTCTCTTCCTGATTGAACTTCACCTTTTTCAATTAGACGCAAACCTAATATTAACTGAGCTTCAGCAAGCCGATTTTTCCTAACAGACTCTAATTTATGTGATTCAAATTTATAACTTTCTAAATACTTAACTTTATCAACTAAATAAGGAATTGCTCGATTAATACCTTGCTGTTCTGCATGGCAGCGATATTCCATCAACAATTCTGGTAAATAATAGCCTTTTTTCCCAGCCAAAGCCAGACGCACAAATAAATCATTATCTTCACAATTTTGCCAATTAGGGAGCATAAATCCCAATTCTTGCAAAGTTTGCCGACGAAATAGAGTTGCCCCTATTTGAAAACTTTGCCGAATAAAAACAACTTCTAGTAAATTATTAACAATACCTGCTGGTAAGTTTTTCCTACCCCATCGAGCAGAATTATCTTGAGTTTTATCCTGCTGCCGGATATTATTAATATCAATTATCCAATGGTCTGTGCCAACGAAATCAATATTAAACTCTTGATCAAGAATAGCAGAAGTACGTGCTAAAAAATCAGGTGTGAGTCTATCGTCATCATCAAATTTAATAAAATATTCACCACTGGCAGCCTCAAAACCAGAGCGCATATTATTGCTTTTACCAATATTTTCTGGATGACGGATATATTTAATGCGGTTGTCTGTATACTGTGACATTAACTCAGATGTACCGTCACTAGAGCCATCATCACAAACAATTAATTCAAAGTCTTGGTAACTCTGATTGAGTACACTTTCAATAGCAAAGTGCAGAATGTTAGCACGATTAAAAGTAGGAATACAAACGCTAACTTTATACATTATTTTAATGCTCTTGTTTTGAGCATTATTATATGAGCTTATTTAATTTTTTGCTAATTTATAATCCAAAATCATCACGTAGTGAGTTAGTTAACCATCGATAATCAAATAAAGATTTGACTCTTAAAAATTTAACTTTAAGAGGAATTTTGCCATTTTTATTCTCAACCCCATAATATATATTTTCACCATGATTTACATAGTAAACAGCACCGATAAAAGGTAGTGTCTCTATTATTAATCCTTTTTTAGACAGTGTATATGCTATTTCTCTGTGATTATAGTAATTGTATATGATATTTGTGTATTGCTCATAGTCTACGTCTTCTAAATATTGGGGTATATCATACAAATCATATTTGACAATATTGCTTGTTCCGCAGTACCTGTCAAATCCTTTTCTCATAATACGTATGAGTCTACTTCCGTCAGAATAAATGTAGCCTTTTTTGATCAACCATCCACAGCTATGAGGATTACAACTTACAAACTCTGCTAAATGTTTACTCACACAATCATCAGCATCAACACACATAATGTGTGAAGGATTGAAATTCCTAGCATAGATTAATCCAGTTAAAATTTTGCGTGTTCTGTCTAATTCTTTACTTTTATAATCCGATCCTGGTAATGAAAAATCATGCTCAATATACGTGATATGAGGATGCTCAAATTCAATATTAGGTTTTTCATTGCAAACAACAATAACTCTAAATTTATTTGTAGTCTGGTTGCAAATTGATTTTACACATCTTTCAAATAAGCCAGATACAGCTTTCCAGGATTTAGAAATGCGTTTGCTTTTGAGTGGAATAATAAAAACAAGCATTTTGATTATCCTAATTTACTAAAATTTTTCAATGTCAAATTTAGCCTTTTTACAAACTTATAGGTAGGAAGCTGTAAAAAGACATAATTATGTAACAGAAGTCAAGCGACTTAAAAGCCTTTTCCTTTCTGGTATCTGCGTTGGCTTAAAAATAAAATTTTACATTTTACTTAATATTTATTGAAACTTGGATTGTACATTATTTACAACAAGAAATCATGATATAACAGTTTTAAATTTCCGGGATATTTTTTGTAGAAAACGATTAGTTTGTGAAGTAATACTAGGCGGTTTTAACTGTTTTGGTCTTTGTTCTGGTTGTCTCAGAAAACGATAATGCAAAAATTCATCTCTGTAGCGTATGTTCACATCTTCGCCTTGGCATAAACGAGAAAAATCGCTAGACGAATAACTCATGTAATGAATCCGATGAATTGGTTTTAATCCATCTTGGTTATAGAGAACATTATTAATATTCACAAAAGAATCCGCATTAGCACAGTTACCAGTTCTATCTTGACCATTAGGGCTGAGTGTAAAGTTAAATATTGGGTGGTTACCATATAAGGTTATATAACTGAATAAACCAGAACTAGACCACCAAGAACTCGCACGAATCCATTCAGACTCGTGCTTTTCAATCCATCGCTCTTTCAAAAAATTTAAATCTTCGCTTCCAAAAAGGAATTGTTTAGAGCCAAAAAAACTATCACAATGAATTTTGGGACGTAAATCAGCTTCTGTGAACTGTGTGACACTCTCAATTGCATCAATATTTAGTTCGGTGTAAGCTCTAGGTTTAGCGTGTTCCCAATCATTAAATACTAGATCATAATTGTCCAGCTTTTCAAATATGTCATCAATTGGCTTCATTGCTAGGCTGTCAGCATCATAAAAGACAAATCTCTTAAAATCGCCATTAAAAGCTGCAAATTTCCTATGTACGAAGCCTTTATACCAACCAGGGCGAGTTAATTTTGAATCATTTGCCCTTGGGTGAGTATCCCAAAGCTGATTTACAAATTTGTCCCAGCATCTAATTGCTTCCCAATTTTCAAAAAGTGTGACATTATTTCTAGATTTCAGTTCCTGCTTAACTAAGTCTAATTGCTCATTATAAGGAATCACACAAACAGGAATATCTCGTCCAACATTCACCTCAATACTATTTAGCAAAGCAACCAATTGGTCATAGACTACATCGTTAGCCAGGGTGTAAATACCGAAATCCTTCATTTTGTTAAGTCCTTTCGTCTCCAATTATTTAGTAACTCAAATAACTAGGTTTATCTTTTATTTACTACTATCGGATTTTTTCAATTTAGTTAACCTTTAAATCTGAGATTCGATATTTTATTTTCTTTTTCACAGGTAAATATTAAATTAAGCTCATCCCATCCTTAATAGCAGTTGCCTTACTACTAAATTTTTCATAGAGTATTTAAGAACATTTAATTAACTTATATACTTTAGCTAAGTTTACATCTTGCCATACAAATTCCCAGAAAAACAATAGTTCTTCTGGGATATACCATAAATTCATGATGTTAGAAGTCAATCAGTATCTAGCTTCTTATTTGCTTTAATTTATGAAAACTTTATAAAACCTATATAAGGGATATTCATGATGACAACAAGCGTTGGCAGAAGCCATTGTATATATATCACCGCTTGATTTCGTATAATTCCTAGAGATAATTTGTATGAATATCTTAATGCTATCTTCTACGTTTCCCTACCCACCAACGCGAGGGGGAACACAAGTGAGGACGTTTAATTTACTTAAGTACTTAAGCCAACGCCATACTGTTACCCTCGTGACTCAACGCGATGGCTACGGAGGGTTGGGCGATCGCAATGTCACGGATGCAGAAATAGCAGGATTGCAAGATTGTGTGGATCGTCTAGTGATTTTTGAACGTCCTTTAGATTCGGGAACTTCCGCAGGAATATTCCAGAAAATGCAGCGCTTTAGTTCATTTTTGCAACAGGGGACACCACCAAGTGTACTCAACCGCTATTCAAGTGAAATGCAAGAATGGATTGATAACGTTGTACAGGCGGGAAAATATGATGTTATTACCTGCGAACATAGCGTTAATGAGATTTATGTGCGCCCTCATTTTCAGCAACAGCTAAAAACCATAGTTAATATTCATAGCTCTGTATACGGTACTTGTCGCAATCAGCTAGCAACTGGTATTTCCGAAAATACCCTGAGAGATAAAATTAGTCTGCCGCTTTTACGCCGTTATGAGCAAAGCTACTGCTCAAAATTTTCTGCAATTGTGGTGACAACACAAGAAGATAAAAATCAGATCCAAGAATTCAACCCCAACAGTGAAATCACTGTCATTCCTAATGGCGTAGATTTAGTTTCTTTTCCCAACCGCACTGCCGATCTGGGGGGACATCGCTTAATTTTTATCGGCGCAATGGATAATTTAGCAAACATTGATGCGGTGTGCTTCTTTAGCAAACAAGTGTTGCCAGCGATTCAGAAATCTTATCCCGATACAACTTTTGAGATTGTTGGTTCTCATCCTGCACCGGAAGTTTTAGCACTTAAACAACAACCAGGTATTACTGTTACTGGGCGTGTACCTTCAATGGTGGAATACTTACACAAATCAACTGTCTGCGTTGTGCCGATGCGGACAGGTTTTGGAATTAAAAATAAAACTCTAGAAGCAATGGCAGCTGGTGTGCCTATAGTTGCCAGCGATCGCGGTTTAGAAGGGCTAGCAGTAGATGGTGCTGGTATACCACTACGAGCATTACGAGCAAATGAACCGGCAGAGTATGTCATTGCTATTAGTCAACTATTTGATCACCCAGAACTACGAGATAAGTTGTCTCGTAATGGTAGGCAATTAGTAGAAACAGAATTTACATGGGATATCGCTGGGCAACATTATGAACAAGTTTGTCTTGGAAGTAGATAGTACAGCTCATATAAAATACGAAGGATGAATTTTTAGACTTTATAATTCATCCTTATTATCAAATAATTATCAGTGCGATATAATAATCATTCAGCACTTGAAAGTTTTCAATTACACTGTGAGTAATTGAAAACTTTGATTAAGCTACTGCTTTTTCTTTATTCTGCTTCTTAGCATATTTCTTTTTCAAGGCAGCTCCTAATCCTAAGGCTGTTGCTGAACCTAAGATAGTCAATGGTTCGGGAACTGCTTCAGCAGTTAGTGAGAATGAACCATTTTGTTTGATTTGGTTCACAGTCAATAGCCCTTCACCTAGCACGGAATCACCTTTTCTAAAGTATCCAGTGAATGATGGAAGCACACCGTAAGCAGATTTTGTAGATGTACTAGTCAAGGATGTTTTTATGACATTTAAGGGATTCTGTATATCAAAAATCAGTCCATCACTAAATTTAATGAATGGATTTGTTGCACTTCCTATGTAATTAGCTATTGATCCTGTTGCTGTTGTAGTAGGTGTTCCATTGAGAGTTAGATCAATATCAGATATGCTTACAATTTGCCCTGTGTAACTAGCAAAAAAGCCTGTTGATGATGCCGTAACTTTAGAGTCTACTATGGGTTTTGTCCCTGGGGTACTAAATTTAATTGTGTCTGTAGCCGCTGGCGTTTTCTCAGGCCCGTTAGCAAAGTAACCACTTCCAGCAACGTTGAGTATTCCATTAATCGATACTGCTTGAGCTGGTGACACATTTAGGGTGCTACTTAAAGCAAATGCACCACAAGTTAAAGCTATTCCACAAGCTATAGTTTTGAAATTCATGTCTTTCTCACAAAATTAAGAATCTTTTGACTTGCACCATCTACAATTTTTCCTAATGGCTTGCAGGCATTAGGAATGACAAATATAAATTCCATTATTTATATTTGCTTTCGCTACTAATAAACATGGACATCTTTGCTTTAATCTTCGTAGATATTCTTTCATTATCTAAGTGTTTATTCTGAAATGGCATAAAGGCTTTATAAAAGCTATACAATAATGTATAAATTTCAGATAAAGTATTTTTTATACGCTTAATTATGTTTGGTGCTTTAAATAGCAGGCTTGTTTTATAAAGTAACTTTTCATAAATAGATGTGAGTTTGATGCATTATAATTTTGACCTCTCTCTAAACCTCTCTCCTACAAGGCTACGGTGTACACACAAGTCTTTGAGAGTTGTCCCACAGGCTTTTGATCCCCCCAACCCCCCTTTCCAAGGGGGGCTAAAATCCCTCAAAGTCCTCCAATTTATCGGAGGATAATGACGGATCTACAATGATTTCGGTTTAGTACAGAGATGTGTGTACACCGTAGCCTGCGAGGAGAGGGAGGTTGGGTGGGAGAGGTTTGTCGAATTCATGTTAAATAAAGTCTTTACAAATGCAGGGTTAGGAATGATATCGTGTTCGGTTAAAGACTTATCATTAAGACCGCAGGGAGCAGGGGAAGAAAGGGTTTTTACGTTTTTGCACAGATGCGGGAATTATAACTAATTATCCGAACTTGATATGACGTGGCCACACGGAGAATTAATCCAAGTAATTTCTCCGTGTCGCCCTTCGGGGTGACGCTCGTTCCTCGCTCTAAGCGAAGCTATGCCGGAGGCTTTACACTGCGCTCAGGTCAGTCGCTCAGGGGGAAACCTTACTAAGAGCGCTGTCTCACCGTGTCCGTCTCTAGCCGTCGATATTGTTGGCAGGCTACTGGTACAAGATATGGAATCTGATGGTTGTCTAAAAGCAAATCATTTTCCGAATCAGATGTAGATGCTTACTGAATAAACACAGATGTTTTAGCCTGGACTTTTCTCCAGCATCAAATTGGTATCCCAAGTATACAGACCGACTTTTTCAGGAACTCTAGAGAATCGCCCTGTTCGATAACCCCTCGATAATTCATTCAGTACCTTGCTTTTAATTTCTCTAACTTCCTCAGAATCTAGTTCACCATAAAGTCCACTGATAACTTCCGCTACTGTAAAAATTTTTCCCGAATTTTGCTTTAAGAGAGAGGAGATGGCATCAATTAAAAATTGACCCTCAAATATTCTAAGCATCGGTACTATTTTTGTCTTAGGAAGTATCAGAGGTTTCTTTTGTTTCTGTTTGAGAGTCTTTGAGCGACTATTACTTGACGTTAACAAACTTAAATCCAGAGTATAACAACCAGGTTCGTCGGGAATAGCAAACCAGCTACTCCTCTCCTTACCCTGTGTCAGTGAGGATTGGACTCTACCTTTAACTACTTTGAAGATAGACGGCTCTAACTCTCCATAAAGCGATCGCACTATAAAATCTATATGACACACGGTGCCACTATGTTCTTGCAATAGCTTTTTGATCGCTTCCATCCGAGTCAGAGTGTTTTGATACTCCGGTAGCATCGGGATGTCTGTACCCTTGATTGAGTTATCTCTGTCTTCAGGGATGGTTTCTATAATAGGGGTTGTAATTACAGGTTCGTACTCGTTTGTATCCGTCGCCGCAGATGAGGAATTATCTATCTCCAAGTTGTCTGAGTCTTGGAGTTCAGACTGACTAGACTCCACTAAATCAATAGCCGAAATGCCATCAGACGATAATGTTTCTTGCGGGGGAGAACTAAGTGTCTCATGAGCCACATCAACTGTTAAAAGCTGGCTGTTATTATCTGATGCTGACCAATGAGACAACAAAGCTTCTACATGATTGAGCTGCGATCGCGCCTGCGTGTATAAGCTTTCGTACTCTTCTACCATGCGAGCATAGTAGTCTCGTAATTCCAACAATGGAGAGAGGAAAGTGCCGGGAGGTGGTTCTAACTGTCCCTTGAGAGTCATAAGGCTTCAATCAATCCAAATCAGTGTTGCTTTTGTAAGACATCGGTCTAGGTTTTGCTTTTCTAGCTTGCTGTTGTGGTTTTTTTGGCGCTTGGGGAGGGCGACATTGCTCACAATATAACGGTCGAGGCCCGAAAGTCTCGCGTTTTGTTGTCTCATTACACTGCTTACAGACAAAGTGAAAAACACGAGTGTGAATCTCTCTTTTATGTGCTCTGACAGTATATTCTCTAACGTCAACTAACTTACTAACCATAATAACGAGTTGTGAATTTCCGTCTTATCAATATAGCTATTCAACCAAATGAAATTACATCAGTGTGTATCAACTTGCCATTTTTGTTGAAATTGTCCCTTTTTTGCCTATAAAGTAGGATGTTTACAACTTTCTACCTCAGAGGTGCTGTTATAACAAAAATTTCATTTAGTTGGTGAACAAAAATTATCTGCCATACAAGCAAGATTTTGGCTCTAAACTGCTTCATATCCTATTTAGGTCTGTTGTATCTTGGTGCAAAATTTCACCTTGAAACATTATTCTTTCATAGCAATGCCGTTTGATGCTAGCCAAATGACCAGCCTACTAGATATTAAAAGCTATGCTCACTAAATGTTTAAGCATAATTTACATTTGGTGTACCTTTGCTCTCTCCACCTCGTATAACTTATGATAGATTTTGCGATAGTTATAGCAGATGCTATAGTCAAATATCTAATTAAAAATTAAAAGTAAAATTGCTTTATGCCTGAAAACGAACAGTTAGAGGTTGCACATTTAATTTTTGAGACTCGGCAGCGCCTCAAACTTTCACAGGTTAAATTGGCAGCAATGCTAGGGGTTTCGTTCCACAGTATCAACCGTTGGGAAAACGGACGGGTGCGACCTTCTCCATTGGCTATGAAACAGATTGAAGAGCTACTACACCAGATGGGCGACCCTGGTGAGGATCTGTTAGCCAAGTATTTTCAACTAAGAGGAGCAGAAACTGTGACTACTGAAGTTAGGCAAACTATGGTTGAATGAGGCCTTAGCCGAGATTAATGGTCTGCCTCAAGAAGCTCATATTGGTAAGACTGTCGCTGAACTGCTACCTGGAGTAGGCGCGGAAATTATGGAAGCTTTTCGTCATGTGGCGATGACAAAAGAATCGATTGTTGCTCAAGAAGCGAGTGATGAAACACCTACAGTACCAGGCCAGCAGCGATATTGGTCAGTTAATTACTACCCGATTCAACAGCGTTTTTTGGCTCGAGCTAGTGGTATTTTAGCTTCATCACGGAACTATCAAACAACATTAACCCCGCATTTCTCACAAGCTTGAGGGGCAGAGGGGCAGAGGGGAAAGTACAGACGCGATTGATCGCTTCTTATACAATAACTCTCCCCTGCACAAGCGCAGGCTTTGAGAGATGTGGTGAGAAATCCGGGTAACTAGTTTGGCGCGGTTGACAGTGCCGGAAATAGCTGATTGGTGTATAATCGATATCATTTGTGGTAATCAATCAGTACACGGGGTTGCAGCAGCCCATGCCGACCCGTCGAAACAGGAATTGGTAGAACAAAGATAATTAGCAACTTACTCCAGTGCAAACATCAAGAATGAAGGATGAAGGGTAAAGCATGAAGTCTCAAGCATTCCTCACGGATTCATCCGTGGACTGGAAAAACCTTGCTGTATCTTTGCGTTCCTCCAGGCATAAAACTTTTACCCTTCATCCTTTCTTTGATTAACCGATGTTAACCTTAACCACTTTTTGTCTTTCTGATTCTGCCTTGGGCAAAATCAATCTGAGGATGCCGTCTTTGTATTCAGCTTTAACTTGGTCGTTTTGAATCCGAGAGGATAAGGGAATCACCCGTTGGAATTTGCCATAGCGGAACTCAGAGCGAGTTACACCATTTTCTTCGGTCTTAGTTTCAGACTTACGTTCACCGCTAATAGAAACTGATTCGGGAGTTACTTCTAAATTGATATCTTTTGCTTCTAGACCAGGTACTTCTAGTCTAAGATGTATTGCGTCATCAGTTTCTTCCATTTCGGCAGCAGGAACGAAGTTGAGTCCAATACTTTCACCATCATGGGTTGGTATCAATCTGTCAAACAAGCGATTCATTTGCCGCTGTAAAGTGTCAATGTCGCGGAATGGTTCTAAGCGTTCAATATCGCGGAATGGATCCCAACGAATCAGTGCCATACTATCACCTCTAAGATGCAATCTTTGGACTTAGGAGGCTCAATCTCAAGCTTTCTAGCTTGCAGAAAACTAGTATGTTTTCTTGACGAACCTTTAACTTCCAAAAGCTTAATCTCAAGCTTCCTAGTTAACACACTAAAACAACGTTAAACTTCAATTGGTTCGGTTTTATAACAAAGAATTATAGCAATAACCGTACCGTCTTGTAAGGTTGAAGATTGGTTATAGCCCCAACAGAGGAGATATAGTAAAAGCGATGTGGGATGGTGTAAGATTTGAGATTTCAATCAGAACACTACCAGATTCAGCTATTAATACTAATTCTTCAAAATAAGGCTACTATGTTCACCTACTTATCGTTTATTAAACCGCATGAATACTGCACCTATAAATAATCCTGCCGCCTGTGCCCAGTAAGCTATGCTAGGTTGATTAATACCAACAGGGGGAATATTTAAACTGCCAATGCCATAAAATAACTGCTGTATAAACCACCAAAATAGATAAAAATAAGCTGGTAGTTCGGCAGGTATATATAGGATTAACAAGGGGATAATAGTGTCGATTTTGGCTTTAGGAAACTTCATAACATATGCCCCTAAAATAGATGCGATCGCACCATTTGCCCCAATCAATGGTACTGTCAAGCTAGGTTCAACTAATATTTGTATTATCCCTGTCAAGATGCCGCTACCCAAGTAAAATCCTAAATAGCGCCTATGTCCGAGAATGTTTTCTACAGTTCTGCCAAAAACCCATAAAAATAGCAAATTTCCTAAGATTTGGCTAAAACTGCCGTGCAGAAACATCCCCACAAGCAAGGAAATCAAACGCCAACATACAACTATCCAAGCTGCTGGGTTAAAAAAGAGGGCATTTGTAATTGCTGTGCTAATCTGCGCTGGTATCACACCCCAACTGTGGATAAAATAGCTTAGTTGATCGCTAAACCCTAGTTGGAGTTCCCATAAGAATAAGGCAATATTAATCCCAATTAGCCAGTAATTAATAATTGGTTGATGCCGAATACGGATATTATCACTAATAGGAATCATTTTGATTGATTATTAGTCATTAGTAGTGTAGTGTTCTTGTCCCTTGATCGCCCCTGAATCCGGTTCCCCTGTGGCAAGATTGAAATCAGATAACATCGCACTCAACTCTAGGCAAACCAGATGCTGGGAAACACACTTGTTGGAAGATACCAAATTATTAGCCACTTGGGAGGTGGGGGATTTGGTGAAACCTTTGTGGCTTGTGATACTCAATTGCCGGGAACGCCTCAATGTGTTGTCAAGAAACTGAAGCCTCAAGCAAATGACCCAGTAACTTTGGAGACAGCTAGACGTTTATTTGATACGGAAGCTAAAGTTTTATATAAATTAGGCACTCATGATTACATTCCTCAACTTTTAGCCTACTTCGAGGAAGATGCAGAATTCTATCTCGTACAAGAATTTATTGAGGGTCATGACCTGAGTAAAGAATTAACACCAGGGAAAACTCTAAGCCAAGATGATGTCATTTCCTTGTTGATAGAAATCCTCAAAATTTTAGAGTTTGTCCATCAACAGAAGGTAATTCACCGCGATGTCAATCCGCGTAATTTACTCAGACGCCAGCAAGATGGCAAATTAATTTTAATTGACTTTGGTGCAGTTAAACAAATTACTACTCAGGTGATTACGCCTCAAGGCCAAACAAAATCTACGGTTGCTATAGGTACTCCTGGATATATTCCTGGAGAACAAGCGCAAGGTAATCCAAAATTTAGCAGTGATATCTATGCAGTGGGGATAATTGCTATCCAAGCTCTTACTGGATTATCTCCTGAACAATTAGATAAAGATGCCGATACTCATGAAATTATTTGGCAAAGCCACACCAAAGTAACGCCAGAATTTGCCAAAATTTTAGACAAAATGGTATGTTATGATTTCCGACAACGCTACGCTTCGGCAACGATCGCCTTACAAGCCCTGAAGGAGTTAACGCAGCCATCCTCTAGCACAGTAGCGTTGGTTTCTGCGTTGACCTTCAATAAGCTCAAAAATCATAAACCTCAAAAAAAGTTAATTTCTAAAGTTTTATCAGCGCTATTTATCATAGGTTTAAGTGGAACAGCTTGTATATATATTCTAGATAGCATCCATACGAGCAATGCTACAGAATTATATAAGCAAGGAAATACACTTTTAGATCTGCAACGCTATCAAGATGCACTAGTAGCATATGAAAAGGCAGTTAATATTAGACCTAGTTATGCTCAAGGATGGAATGGGCAAGGCAAAGCGCTGTCTGAGTTAAAACAATATAAACAAGCACTAGCAGCCTACGATAAAGCAATTCAAATTGAGCCAGATTATTTAGAAGCTTGGAGTGGACGAGGCTTTGTATTAGAAAAATTGCAGCGATATCAAGAAGCGATCGCTTCTTTTGATAAAGCTCTACAATTAGAAAATAATTATCCAGAAGTCTGGAACGCTAAAGGTGAAGCCTTAAGTAATTTAAGACAATACGAAAATGCAATTAAAGCATACGATCAAGCAATTGAATTAAAAGAAGATTATTACGATGCTTGGTACAATAAAGGTTTAGCGCTGCATGATTTAAAACGTTATGAAGATGCGATCGCAGCATATGACAAAGCTATAGAATTAAAACCAGACTATGAAGCAGTATGGTATAATCGCGGCAATGCATTAGTTAATTTACGACGCTACGAAGATGCCTTTGTAGCTTATGATAAAGCAGTACAATACAAATCAAATTATTATCCAGCTTGGTTATCTAGAGGTAATGTACTCATCAATCTACGCCGCTATCCAGAAGCAATCGAATCTTTTAATCAGGTAATTAAATATGATTCTGACAATTACCAAGCATGGTATAGCCGTGGCTGGGCAATGCATCAAAGCCAACGCTATGAAGAAGCAATTGAATCTTATAATAAAGCCATATCATTAAGGCGAAACGATTATCAATTTTGGTACAATTTGGGAAATTCACAGTTTAATTTACAAAAATACCAAGAGGCGATCGCATCCTACAATAGAGCAGTTCGTTACAAGAGCGATCATTACGAAAGCTGGTATAGTAGAGGCAATGCTTTAGTGAATTTGAAACGTTATAGAGATGCGATCGCATCTTATGATCAAGCAATTAAATATAAGCCTGATTACCAACAAGCAATAGACGCTCGCAAGCAAGCGCAGAATCAACTGGACAATCAAATATCAAAGCCTATAGTCGTACCTACCATCCCAATTCTTATTCCTAATTCTGCTACTCCTACTCAGCCACCACAGTAATAAAAAATTAAAATCCAATATGAAAAAAGTTTCAAGCCGAAACACGTGTTTCGGCTTGGGTATCCTTGTTTTAAACCTCTAACTTTCTCAAACTCTGATTCTAAAAATTTTTAATTTTTAATTTTTAACAGCGATGAACCACTAAATATTCACCTTTTTCAATACATTTGCAGGTTGAAAATTTTCAAGATTAATAGTTGAGTAATAGGGTCTATCTATGTTAGGTTTTTTTGCCTGAGAAGTCATACTAGAGCGAGCAACTTTAGTAGTTTGAGAACGCAGACGCTGCTTTTGCTTATACTCATTCAGTTTGATTTGAGCTTGTGCATAAACAGCAGTATTTTTGGGAACCTTTTGCAGAAATTGTACAGCACTATTAAAGTCATTAATAGATGCTTGATTGTAGGCTTTTTGTAAAAAATAAGTAGCTCTAATCTGTTGCTTTTGATTGTACTCAACTAACTTTTTTTGAACTATTGCACCTGCTGAAGTCTCTATCGGAATTTGGCGCAGATATTCTAAGGCAGCCGAAAAATCTTTTGCTTGAGCTTTCTTGTAAGCTTTTGCTAATAAATCTTGCGCTTGTGCTTCTAGATTGGTGTTTGCCTGTTTAACTAGGTTGTCGGTTTTAGATTGCCAATATAAAATATCAGGAACTTTAGGTGCAATACGAAGTACATCTGACCATCTACCCTCCTGTAAAGCTTTTTCAGCTAATAGGTATTGTTCAGCAGCAATCTGCCATTGCTGTTGCCATTCTTCAACTGTGGCTTGAGCTTCTGGATAAACATCGCTGTGGGAAGGAATCGATTTTGCTAGAGCGATCGCCTCTTGTAAATCTCCAGCTTGATACTCTTCTGTGGCTTTATATAAAGTTTCTGTTTCTGAATATGTTGGAGAATTACTAACTAAAGAATACATTCCCAATCCCAATATTATACTATTGGTCGCCAATCCCAGTTTGATTCCTGTCATTGGCGATAATGAATTTGTCGGTTTAAAACTTGGGATTAAATTAGTATTTTGATTATTTTCTTCTAATAGCTGTGAAGGCGTGCTATCCGGCGTTTCTGTTAATTGCGGTAACTGTGTCTCCCATATCATTTGCTTGAGGATATGCAGTACCTCACTCGCAGATTGGAAGCGGTCTTTGTAATTGTAGCGGATCATTTGGCTGAGAATAGCAGCTAAATAATCATTAATTGGGGTTTGATAAGAATACCAGTTAATCTCATTGGTATAGGCATCTACTTTCAATTGTAATGGTGCTAGACCTGTTAAAGCCTGGATAGCAATCATGCCCAAAGAATAAATATCGCTGTTGGGCTGTGTTTGACCAATAAATTGTTCTGGTGGTATGTACCCCAAGGAAGTGACCGGAACTGTATGGATAGGTAATTCTGTATCTATGGCAAAATCAACTGGCTGAATTGAGCCAAAGTCAATCAAAACTAACTTGCCATCAAAAGCACGTCTGATCAAGTTTTCAGGTTTGATATCGCAATGAATGACACCTTGAGAGTGAATAAATTCTAGAATTCCTAAGACATCTTTAAGAAATTCTATAACTTCACTTTCAGTCCAAATATCTCCCCAGTTTTTATTAATTGGTAGTTCCGCCGTCAACGCATGTCCTTCAATAAACTCTTGCACTAAGTAGAATCGTTCATTTTCTTCAAAACAAGCGATGAGTTGAGGAATTTGGTGATGGCGTCCCAGACGCTTGAGGGTTTCGGTTTCCGTAAGAAAACGTAATCTCAAGGTGTCTAAGTAACTAGGTTGGGAACTGCTAACCTTGAGCAGTTTAACAACGCATTTAGGGTTTTCTGGGTAATCTACATCTACAGCAATGTATGTTTGTCCAAATACCCCTGCACCTAAGTTTTGGATAATTTGGTAACGCCCTTGTAATACTTTACCGATCATCTGGTGGCTCATGAGCTGCTTACTGAGTAAGTCCTTATATAGGTCTTCAAAGATTGGCTTTTGGTTCCGGAATTCCTTGGGATTAAATTGATAAAGGATTGTTAACTAAAATTCTACTTTTAGTTTCTAAGTATTTTTTCCTAAAAAGAATAATCCAGTTACCTTTTTGTAACCCTATGAAGCATTGATGCATAGAGTATGAAATAGTGCCACAATTCTCGAATACTGGCAATAGTCTTCACGCATATACTGTGCCAGAATATGTGTTTTTTTATTATAAGTATTATTACTAGGCAGTATACTAAGGGCTTTTGCAATGAAAGAATCTAAATGACACGTAGTAAAAGGGACTGGGGATTAGGGATTGGGGATTGGGGGACTCCTCGCCGCGACCAGTTGAAATAGAATGCCTGCGTCACCTTAAGGGCGTTGGCAACCTCAAGATCCTTCGGGTACTCTTCTTTTGTTAAAGACGTAAAGATCCAATTTGAATGACGATTGGTTTAGTATTTTTTCTCCCCCCAACTTCCCCAGCTTTTGTTAGTGCTATTGGACAAGGGGACAAAGTGAAAGAGGGCTACTTAACAGAGCAAACGTGGTTTATACCATTTCTGTATGAAGAAGCATAGAAATAACCCCACCGCCTACGGTGTACATACAAATCTTGGCGCAGTGTATCTATCCCGCCTCGGAATAAATTCCGAGTCTGATAGTGCAAGTCTTCTCAAGAGGACTCAAAGAAAAATTCCATCCAGTCCAAAGAAGTGGACTTTGACTATTAGCCTGGAACTTTAGTTATAGGCGGGATATGGGTTCAGCGTGAAAATTTTCGACTTGTGTGTACAGGGTAGCCCGAACTCGCGGGGAGGTTGGGAGGGGTCGAAATAATGTGTAGCTTCACAGAGAATTGGTATTAGGCTAAGTTTATGTACTGAGTTTCTGAAAAGGGACAAAAAAATGCCAGAGCCAGAAAAGAACATCTTAAAAATTGAACCAGCCACTCTCGTCTTGATTGTATCTGCCTTAATACTTTTGCCGCTTCTCTTAACTGGTTTTTTATCACAATAAGCGATCGCCTGAATGTGAGATTGCATAGCCTATGATTTACTAAATATTGCAGCGCTGTGCAACTCCTATCATTTCCGGTGGAAGGCTGATTATTAAGATTGACGAGGAAACGAGAAGACGCGGGTACGTGGGGACGTAGAGAGTTTTTATGAGTAATTAGACGGGCTTGATATCATATCCTCTAATAAATTTGAGCAAAAGAATAAATGCTTTCATTTTATAAACTCAAGCAGACTCTACAATAGAAAACTTGCTTTTGTTCAATAATAAATATTTGTAAAATTTATTTATCTAATTCAAGAAATTCTTATCCAAACTATTATTTTACTGCTTCTACTATTCAGTATATATCTGTAGTTAAGGCTAAGTGTTTAATCATTCACCCTATGGGCACATGAATACAACTGTATTAGCTAGCTAACTTATACATGGATTGCTTGAAATAAGAAACCAAAAAAGGTTTTAACTCGCAAAACAAAGCAAAGACTTGAGTTAGTTAAAAGGAGTTATAAAATGTCAGATACAAGCAAACGCGGCTTTGCTTCTATGGATCAAGATAAGCAGCGCGAAATAGCTAGCAAGGGTGGACAAGCAGCTCATGAAAAGGGCACTGCTCACGAATTTACTTCTGAAGAAGCACGGGAAGCTGGACGTAAGGGCGGCGAAACTGTGAGCCGAGATAGAGAACATATGGCTGAGATTGGTAGCAAGGGCGGACATGCAGCTCATGAAAAGGGCACTGCTCACGAATTCACTTCTGAAGAAGCACGGGAAGCTGGACGTAAGGGCGGCGAAACTGTAAGCCAAGATAGAGAACACATGGCTGAAATTGGTAGCAAGGGTGGCAAGAACTCCAAGAGGGGTAGCAGCAATAATGATGACGATGAAGAACATAATGAAGGAAAGGGTAAGGGTACCCAAGGTGGCACATCAGAGCAACATTCTAAAGCCGGAAAGCAAAGCCATAAGAACAAAAAATAGGCTCATTGGATAATCTCATTTCAAAACACTCATAGGTCTAGACCAATACGGTTTAGTTGGAGTTAAAAACCTTAAAATTAGTTAGGTTGGGTAGAGCAGAGCGAAACCAAACAATTAATGTTTGGTGTTGGGTTTCGTTCTTCAACCCAACCTACATCTATGTTTAACTGAAATATTGGGATTGGGGATTGGGGGACAGGGAAGGAAAACTGGAAGTGTACGGAATTTATTCAAAAATCAAATAGGATTTCTATATTAATTCTTACTAAGAATATTTACTTCAAAATAAATACTAAGCTTAGATATTAAAGCTAAGATAGATAAAACGTTATCTTAATTTAAGATTTCAATAATTAAAATTACAAAACGGCACAATGTGTATAGTTTTGTAACTATTTCGAGAGCTAAAAACTGAATATTCTTAACTCTTATTTTTTGGACTTCATGACATCTAGGCGACCTTCCAGGAAATCTCAATCTAGTTCCACTCCATCTGAAATATCTAATCAAGAGGAGAAACAGCAGGATAATGAAAATAAATTATTTCCAATTGTGGGCATGGGAGCCTCTGCGGGTGGATTAGAGGCGTTCACACAATTACTGAGCAATTTGCCAACGGATACTGGCATGGCATTTGTGCTGATTCAGCACTTAGCCCCTCATCAAAAGAGTTTGTTGAGTGAGATTCTTTCTAGGGCAACCGAGATGCCTGTGATTGAAGTGCAGGATGGAATCTCCGTGGAACCGAATCATGTGTATGTGATTCCGCCGAATGCCAAGATGACCATTTGTAAGGGAGTGCTGAAACTGTCGCCACGCGATAAAATTCGTGGGATCAATATGACAGTTGATAGTTTCTTTTGTTCGTTAGCAGAAGAACGGGGAAACAAAGCGATCGCAGTTGTGTTGTCAGGGGGCGATGGCGATGGCGCACGGGGATTAGAATCAATTAAGGCAGCTGGCGGCATTACCTTTGCCCAGTGTGAGGACACAGCAAAAGTTAATAGTATGCCCAACACCGCCGTGGCCTCTGGTAATGTAGACTTTATCCTGCCGCCGGAAGCGATCGCACAGGAGTTGGCAAACATTAGCAATCATCCCTACCTCAGCTGCCCGCTCCCAGTAAAATCGTCTGAGGTGCTGCCTGAAAGCGGCGATGTTCTGTTAAAAATATTCAGTCTGCTGCGGGCTGCCACAGGAGTTGACTTTAACCAATACAAACAGACCACTCTCAAGCGGCGGATACTGCGGCGGATGGTTTTGTACAAACTCGACAATTTAGAAGACTATGCCCGGTATCTTCAGGAACACCCTACAGAAATAAATGCTTTGTATCAGGATGTGCTGATCAATGTCACTGAGTTTTTCCGCGATCCCGAAAGTTTTGAAGCCTTAAAGAACAAAGTATTTCCAATCATTGCCAAGGATCGAACACCAGATTCGCCCATCCGCATCTGGGTAGCGGGATGTTCAACGGGTGAGGAAGCCTACTCAATTGCCATTTGCTTGCTGGAGTTTTTGACAGACCAAATAATCAATACGCCCATCCAGCTTTTTGCCTCAGACGTCAATGAAACAATGATCAACAAAGCAAGGCTGGGTATCTACAAGCCGAGCGATTTAGCAAATGTCTCTCCAGAACGTCTACAGCGCTTCTTTGTCTCTGTAGAGGGCGGTTACCAGATCAGCAAGCCAGTGCGCGAACTGTGTGTTTTTGCCAGACAAAATCTGATCAGCGATCCACCATTTTCCAAGCTGGATCTGATTACTTGTCGAAACGTGCTGATTTACTTGGGAAACCCTGTACAGAAGAAACTCCTGCCGATCTTCCACTATGGTCTCAATTCAACAGGCTTTTTGATGTTAGGTAGCTCGGAGACGGTGGGTGAGTTTACGGATTTGTTTACTTTGGTGGACAGAAAGTCCAAAATTTATTCCAGAAAACTGGTACCTACTCGGCTTGGCATGGATTTGGTTGCGAGCAACTATTCCTTAGGAAAGATGGATCTTCAGCCAACAGAAAGCGAGAATGCTTGGAACGACATGGAAATCCATAAAGTTGCTGACCAGATCGTCTTAAATCAATATGCCCCGGTCGGTGTAATTATCAACAATGATTTGGAGATTCTGCAATTTCGAGGACAGACTAGTGCCTATCTGCAACCTGCACCTGGAAGGGCAAGCCTTAACTTGCTAAAAATGGCAAAAGCAGAGTTGCGGCTAGAGCTACGTACCGCAATCCACCAGGCAAAACAGCAAGATAAGCCAGTGAGAAAGTCAGGCTTGCAGGTCACAGAGGATGATCGCGTCAGGCAGGTTAGGATTGATGTGATTCCGTTCAAACAGTCCGCAGCCGGAGAAAGCTACTTTTTGGTGCTATTTGCGGATATACCCCAGTCAACAACTCCTGTATTAGAGGTAGAAAGCGATTCCGCGGAGCGCACTGCCGTTGGCACAGCGTCTCCGACAGGAGAAGGCAATCGCAGCTTCAAGTTGAGGCGGAAACAAACGCCTTATGAGCAAGAAATTATCCAACTCAGACAAGAACTCGCAACCACTAAAGAATATCTGCAATCGATTATTGAGGAGCAGCAAGCCACTAATCAAGACCTTAGAGCTGCTAACGAGGAGATTTTGTCTAGCAACGAAGAGTTGCAAAGTACCAATGAGGAACTGGAAACCGCCAAAGAAGAAATTCAGGCAACCAATGAAGAACTGAACACAATTAACGAGGAACTGCAACGGCGGAATATCGAATCGACTCAAGTCACCAACGATTTACAGAATCTACTCAGCAATATCAACATTCCGATTCTCATGTTAGGGGCTGACTTGCAGATCAGGCGCTTTACTCCGGCTGCGGGGATAATTTTCAACTTGATTCCGACGGATGTAGGGCGACCATTGAGTGATATCAAGCACAACTTAAATCTCCCCGACTTAGAGCAACAGATTTTAGAGGTGATTGCCACCCTCAACTTTAAAGCTCAAGAAGTTCAAGGCCAGGATGGTCATTGGTATGACCTGAGAATCCGGCCCTATCGGACAGTAGATCACAAAATTGAAGGTGCTGTAGTGGTGTTGGTTGACATCAACAACCTCAAACGCAGCGCAGAGCAGCTCAGACAATCTAAGAATTATGCTGAAGCAATAGTGGATACTGTGCGGGAATCCCTAGTAGTGCTGGATCTAAACTTGCGGGTGATTAGTGCCAATCGATCTTTTTACGAGACATTCCAGGTTCTGCCAACAGAAACAGAACAACGCCTGATCTTTGAAATTGGCAATGGTCAGTGGAATATTCCCCAGTTGCGATCGCTCCTAGAAGAAGTTCTCCCCAGTATGGCTCCGTTTCAGGATCTAGAAGTTGAGCATACCTTCGAGCAAATCGGGCACAAAATCATGCGGCTTAATGCCCGGAGAATGCCTGAGATAGAAGATACGTCGATGATTCTTTTGGTGATTGAAGACATCACGCGGCGGCATCAGTTAGAGGTAGAACGCACTCAACTACTAGTTCAAGAGCAGTTAGCTCGCTCTGCGGCTGAGACAGCCAACCGCGCCAAAGATGAGTTCTTATCTGTTCTCTCGCATGAATTGCGGAACCCACTCAATTCTATGCTGGGGTGGTCGCAGTTGTTGCGGACGCGAAAGCTGAATGCAGATACAAGGAATCAAGCGCTGGAAGCCATTGAACGTAGCGCCAAGATTCAAGCCCAGCTCATTGGGGATCTCTTAGACATCTCACGCATTACTTCAGGTAGGCTGCGGATGGACGCGGAGTTGATTGAGCTGGTTCCGGTAATTGAGGCTGCGATCGAGGTTGTCCATCTCTCAGCAGCAGCAAAAAACATTCAAATTGAAACTAGGCTAGATCCTGACACCAGAAATATATTAGGTGATCCGTCTCGCTTACAGCAGGTCGTTTGGAATTTACTTTCTAACTCGATTAAATTCACCCCAATCGGGGAAAGAATTGAAATCACACTAGAGTACCTTGATTTCCAAGCTCAAATTCAAGTTAGCGATACAGGTTGCGGCATCAAGCCTGAGTTTCTCCCTTATATTTTTGATCGCTTCCGTCAGGCTGATGGCAGCAAAAGGCGATCAAATCCGGGGATGGGATTAGGCCTTTCTATTGTTCGTCATTTGGTAGAACTCCACGGCGGCACAATTGATGCCCACAGCTTAGGTGAAGGACAAGGAGCAACTTTTACCGTCAAGCTACCGCTGCCAACTAACCTGCCAGAGAATGCTGTGCCGGAAGTTGTGGAGCCAGTTGTTTCAACAGATACACCAAAAGTGCCAGTTGAAAACATTCCATCACTGGAAGGTTTGCGGGTACTTGTTGTAGATGACGAAGCAGATATACGTCTGTTATTCGTAACAGTGCTGGAAGCGCGTGGAGTTGAAGTGACGGCAGTTGGATCAGCAAGCGCGGCTCTATCAACACTGCTGGCAAACCCTGGCTGGTACGATGTACTCTTGTCTGATATTGGGATGCCGGGAGAAGACGGTTATATGCTAATTCGTCAAGTCAGGGCGCTAAGTGCCGAGCAAGGAGGACAAATTCCCGCCGCAGCGCTGACAGCCTATGCCAGACCTGAGGAACGAAGAGAGGCTTTAAGCGCAGGTTTCCAAAAGCACATCTCCAAACCCGTTGAGCCAGATCAACTCTTATTTGTCGTCGCTTCCTTATCTGGGCGAATCGCAGATGCTTAAGGGGCAAATTGAGGGAGCAGGGGACAAGGGGACAAGGGGACAAGGGGATGGGAAAAGAATCTATCAAAACTCATGAAGATTTAGAGGTTTATCAACTGGCGTTCTCCGCAGCGATGGAAATCTTTGAAACCTCGAAAAAATTTCCTGTTGAGGAACGATATTCCTTAACTGATCAAATTCGCCGCTCATCTCGCTCCGTGTGTGCTAATTTCGCTGTTCGCGCAGCGTTCCCGAAGGGTAGCTTGGCGCAAGCGAAGATATGAGGCAGCCTTTGTCGCTAAACTGAATGATTGTGAAGCAGAGGCGGCAGAAACTCAAGTCTGGCTCAAGTTTGCAGTTAAATGTAACTATTTAGATTTGGAGCAAGGTCGAGAATTGTATGGACTTTATAACCGAGTCCTTGGAGGAATGGTGAGTATGATTAACAACCCTTCTGTCTGGGTGATTCGGCAGTAAATGTACTTCTCTTGTCTCCCTATCCCCTTGTTCCCTTGTCTCCTTATTCCCTTGTCCCCTTGAGTGAACTTGAACTATCAGCCTTTGAACTTCAGTTCTGGGCAGAATGACAGTTAGCGTAATACGTTAAAGTTACAAAATCGAGTTCGGAGGCTCATTAACGGAGTTCAGAGGCTCATTCACGAGTATTAAAGACTCATTAACGGAGTTCAGAGGCTCGTTCACGAGTATCAAAGACTCATTAACGGAGTTCAAAGACTCATTAACGGAGTTCAAAGGCTCGTTCACGAGTATTAAAGACTCATTAACGGAGTTCAAAGGCTCGTTCACGAGTATCAAAGACTCATTCACGGAGTTCAAAGACTCGTTCACGAGTATTAAAGACTCATTAACGGAGTTCAAAGGCTCATTCACGAGTATTAAAGACTCATTTTTATACAGCAGATTGTCGTCATATCATGTCTGCTTGAAAACTTGTCATTGCGAGCGAAGCGAAGCAATCCCAACACCCTTGCGATTGCTTCACTTCACTTCGTTGCGTACCCTTCTCCTGTCGGAGACGCTACGCGAACGGGAACGCCAGGGGCGATCGCAATGACATATCGTAAGTAATTTACCGGACGTGATATCAATCATAAGGGCACAACAATGTTGTGCCCCTACCTGTGTACTTCATTTACCTGAAAAAGGCTGTATATTGCGATCGCCTGGGATAATCTACTTAGGTAATACCTGCTGTAATGCTGCTAAGAGTTGGTCTACACTTTCTTTACGGCTATTAAAGCCCATGAGTCCAACGCGCCAAACCTGGCCAGCTAATTCGCCCAGTCCACCGCCAATTTCAATGTTATGTTCATTGAGTAACTGCCGTGCAATTGCTTTACCATCAACTCCTTCGGGAATGCGGACAGTGGTAAGAGTTGGTAAACGAAACTCTCGCTCAACGTGCATAGCTAGTCCTAAATCCTCCAACCCATCCCAGAGATACTCTACATTCTTTTGGTGACGCTGCCAGCAATTTGCTAACCCTTCTTCTGCAATTAAACGCAGTGCTTCCCGTAGGGCATAGTACATATTAATTGGGGCTGTATGATGATAGGTGCGTTCATTACCCCAATATTTGCCCAGCAAGTTCATATCCAAATACCAGTTAGCAACCTTACTCCGGCGTTGTTGCAATTTCTCAACTGCACGTGGACTCATGGTAAACGGTGAAGCACCGGGAGGACAACCCAACCCTTTTTGGCTACAGCTGTAAGCGAGGTCAACTCCCCAAGCATCTAAAAATATGGGGACACCGCCAAGGCTTGTGACTGTATCCACCAGTAGCAGAGTGCCAAATTCACGACATAAATCAGCAACGCCTTCCAAAGGTTGACGTGCGCCAGTCGAGGTTTCAGCATGAACTAGAGCCAAAATTGCCGGACGATGGGTTTCTATGGCGGTGCGGAGTTCATCTAGACTAAAAACTTGTCCCCAAGGTTTTGTAATACTCCGCACATCTGCACCATATCGTCCAGCCATATCAACAAGACGATTGCCAAAGTATCCAGCTACACCAACCAAAACCACATCACCGGGTTCTGTAACATTAGCAATGGTTGCTTCCATTGCGGCTGTTCCCGTACCACTGACTGCGATGGTTAAGGGGTTTTCTGTCTGCCATACATAGCGCAACAGCGATTGAATCTCGTCCATAATTGCGAGAAAATCTGGGTCGAGATGCCCCAGTGGTGAAGTATTCATCGCCTGGAGTACAGCAGGATGAGCATTAGAAGGCCCTGGCCCCAGTAGCAGACGGGATGGTACTTTTAAAGGTGCAAGTTGCAACCTCTGATTATCGTTGATTGAGACTGTTTGCGTCATGATCTGTTCAAGGCTAGACGGTACTTACCGCATCATAAAGCGATCACATCACCGTTGTTTTAATGTGTCTCAGGATTCTTGAGTGAGGATTGGGGACTGGGGATTGGGGATTGGGGATTGGGGATTGGGGACTGGGGATTGGGGATTAGGGATTGGGGACTGGAGATTGGGGACTGGAAGGGGACAAGTTATTCATAGTTCTTTCCCCCTACTCCCTGCCCTCTGCTCCCTTCTCCCTGCCCCCTGCTCCCTGCACCCTGCCCCCTGCACCCTGCACCCTGCTCCCTGCCTCTTCGTTGACTTATAGGGTTAAATATGATATTTTCAATCGTCAAGCCTATTTTTAAATTTAACTGTGAATATTTCTACTTCTCACAGAAAACCGCGTGTCGTTTGGCAGGCGGTTTTCTCACTAATTATATTTGGGTTTATGTACCTGCCTATAGTGGTACTTGCCTTTTATAGCTTCAACCAGTCTCCTTACAGTGCAACATGGCAAGGATTTACCCTTGATTGGTATCGCCAATTGTTCAGCGATGAGCGAATTGTATCGGCTTTAAATAACAGTTTGATAGTCGCCTTTTGTGCAGTCGGTGTTTCAGCAGTGCTAGGAACACTTATGGCTGTGGGGTTAGCGCGTTATCGGTTTCCGGGAAAGAAATTATATCTCGGCATTTCTTACCTACCGTTGATTATTCCTGATATTGCGATCGCAGTAGCTACTCTAGTTTTTTTAGCAGCATTTGCCATACCCTTGAGTTTATGGACAATTGTTGCAGCTCATGTAGTATTTTGTCTTGCCTACGTCGGACTTGTGGTTTCTTCACGACTCACCCACTTAAATCCGCACCTAGAAGAAGCAGCCTTAGATTTAGGAGCAACCCCAGTACAAGCCTTCATCAAAGTATTATTACCACAGTTAATGCCTGCTATTGTCGCTGGCTGCTTGCTAGCCTTCGTTCTGAGCTTAGACGACTTTCTCATTGCTAGTTTCACGGCTGGTAGTGGTTTTAACACCCTACCAATGGAGATTTTTAGCCGCATCAGAACAGGAGTCAAACCTGATATTAATGCTCTCAGCGTTATTTTAATTTTAGTATCTGCGATCGTTGCCTTTGTCGCAGAATTGATTCGCGTATCCGGAGAATAAACTTAAAAGTTTCACTAAATTTTATAGTTAAGGCTCGGATTTAAATGAACTTAGTTTAAAACTTTAAAATATATTAAATACTTGTGATTTTCGATTCATTTTAATTGATTAAGTAGGGTGACAACGCCCACCCTACATTACTATACTTATTCTTAGTATAAAATAACTAGATAAATGAAATATTATTATACTACACTTATGAATGTTTCTACGAACACTACAATAACACTCTTGACAAACCCAATTGCTTAATCTTATTATTTTTTGTAAGGAAATTACTTCTTTATATATACTCATATTTAAAAAGTTATAAACAGGTATCAATCAATAAATAAAATCTCTTCGTCTGTATTCCCTGACACAGCAATGTCCACAGATGAAGGATGTCTATATTTATTTGTTTATATCTCTGTTTTCAATTTGATAATATTGGGGCTAACTTTGGACAAGATGCTACTTCCCCATCATTATGCAAATCTGCCAAAATCCCAATTGCTCAAATCCATTCAATTCTGACGGCAATAGATTTTGCATAAGTTGCGGACAAAGCAACTTCGGCAAACTTCTCAGAAACCGCTATCGTGTGTTAAGGCTATTAGGTGAAGGCGGATTTAGTAGAACTTATGCCGCAGAAGATGTAGACAGGCTAGATGCGCCTTGCGTCATCAAGCAATTTTTCCCCCAAGTTCAAGGAACCGGACAACGCACTAAAGCAGCCGAATTCTTTAAAGAAGAAGCATTCCGCTTGTATGAACTCGGAGAAAATCATACCCAAATTCCTAGATTACTAGCTTACTTTGAACAAGGTTCAAGCTTGTATCTTGTGCAAGAATTTATTCAAGGTAAAACTCTTTTACAAGAAGTTCAACAAAAACCATTTAGCGAAGAACAAATTCGGCAACTTTTAGCTGATTTATTGCCAGTTTTGCACTTTATTCATTCTCGTAACGTTATTCATCGAGATATCAAACCAGAAAATATTATCCGCCGCGATAGTGATGGCAAACCTGTATTAATTGACTTTGGTGGTGCTAAACAAGTCACACAAACGAGTTTAGCCAGACAAGCTACAGTAATTTATACAATTGGTTATGCACCAACAGAACAAATGGCTGGATTTGCTTGTCATGCGAGTGATTTATACGCTTTAGGTGTAACTTGTGTGCGTCTTTTAACACGATGTTTACCCTTACAAAATACTGATGGACAAATTGAAGATAATCTTTACGACGCGATGAACGCTAAGTGGTTATGGCCAGAGCGTTTGCAGGAAAATGGTATTACTATTAGCGACGGTTTAGGGAAAATTCTTGATAAGTTACTCAAACATCTACCAAATGATCGATATCAATCAGCAGTAGAAGTTTTAGATGACTTGAAGTCTACAACCACATCGGATTTAGAAGCAGAAATTTTAGCAATTTCTCAACTAATATTAACGCCTGTACCACAATCAACAACACAACAAAATTTTAGGATACCATTACCACCCTTAGAAACTTTTGAATTTGATGTGGTAACAGTAGATACAGCTGGTAGAGAAGTTAGCCGCGATCGCGGTACTAATAAATTCTTTGCAGAAGAATTAAGTAAAAATATAATAATAGAAATGGTGTCGATTCCTGGCGGTACATTTATGATGGGTTCGCCAGATTTTGAAGGAGATGCTGACGAACGCCCCCAACACAAAGTTACCGTTGAACCTTTTTTCATGGGTAAATTTCCCGTAACTCAAGCACAGTGGAGAGTTGTAGCTGGTTTACCTAAAGTCAAACAATCTTTAAATCCCAACCCATCTAAATACAGAAACCCAAATCGCCCAGTAGAAAATGTATCTTGGCATGAAGCTGTAGAATTTTGTCTCAGGCTGTCAGAAAAAACCGGACGTGAGTATCGTTTACCCAGCGAAGCCGAATGGGAATATGCTTGTCGCGCTGGAACCAAGACATCATTCCACTTTGGCGAAACGATTACTCCAGACTTAGTAAGCTGTAGTAGTAGCGATACTAAATACCGCAAAGAAACTACAAATGTGGGTAGTTTCGAGGTTGCAAACGCCTTTGGCTTATACGATATGCACGGGTTAGTTTGGGAATGGTGCGCTGACGCTTGGCATAACAATTATAATGGCGCACCCTCAGATGGCAGCGCGTGGGAAGTTGGTGGTGATGTTCACCGTCGGGTACTACGTGGTGGTTCTTGGAGTTTTGGTGCAGAACTCTGTCGTAGCGCCAGCCGCAGCTGGAATGAGTCAGACGGTGGGTTGAGGATATGTGGATTTCGAGTAGTGTTTTCTGCTGTAGTGTAGATGAGGGGATTGTCTCACGCAGAAGCGCAAAGGCGCAGAGAGAAAGACTTTGCATTACTCTGCGCTGACTCTGTGTTCCTCTGTGTTTAAAAACTCTAGAAGAGACTTATTGCATATTAACTTTGGGAACTATAAACCAGAAAACCTGAATCATTAGTGCTGTCCGCGATTTCTACTCCCCGGACTATTACGACAGCCATATCGGGTTTCGTGTTGTCTTTAGCGCGTAATAAATTCGTTTTAAACATTCTGCCTATAATTAAAGAAACTTTGAAAATTTCTGAGTTACAAGTTTGATAAATTGGCATTTTAACTGTTAGTTCAGCATCCTAATTCATGAATAACCTTAATTGTTATGACCCAAGCCTTACCAAAAATAGTCACCTTTGATGAATTTATCGCCTGGTATCCAGAAAATGCTGGGGTACGCTACGAACTGCACAATGGGGAAATTGTCGAAATGTCACAACCCACAGGTAAACATGAAAGACTAAAAGGATTTTTGGCTGCTGAATTAACCTTAGAATTTAGAAGATTAAAACTCCCCTACTTTATCCCCAATCAAGCAATCGTAAAACCACCAGAAAGAGAATCAGGTTATTTCCCAGACGTATTGATATTAAATGACGCGGCTTTAGCTGATGAACCTCTTTGGGAAAAATCTTCTACTATTATTAATGGTGCATCAATTCCTTTAGTAATTGAAGTTGTCAGTACTAACTGGCGCGATGATTACTATCTGAAACTTGCCGACTATGAACAAATGGGCATTCCTGAATATTGGATTGCTGACTATGCAGCATTAGGGGCTAAGAAGTTTATCGGTAATCCCAAACAACCCACTATTTCAGTTTATCAACTAATCGAAGATGAATATCAAGTTAATCAATTTCGTGGTAATGACCGGATAATATCGCCAACATTCCCACAGTTGAATTTGACTGCACAACAAATATTTGATCCAATACCACATACAAGGGAAGAACTACGCTAAATATGCTTGCCTTAAAACAAAAAAACCGCTTGCCATTAAGGAAGCGGTTTGTATGCTGCTGTAGCAGCTTGATTTAATTAAACGAGTTTCAAATCGGGATACTCAGCTAACAAATCATCAGAGGTTAGGGTATCGCCTTCAGCTTGAGGAGTCCAAAGCACTTCAATTGCTAAGAGTTGCTCACCAGGGATACCACCAAGTTGACGTAAAGCTTGGCGCAAATCATCAGCGCTGTTAATTTGGGGAATTTCAAATCTGCCTAGAGTTGCTGCTAGTAAGGTGACAATAATGTATTCTCCAGGGCCAGAGGTAATGAGGTCGGTGGGATTTTCGATATTGTCAGCAGCAGGTAAAGCTTCTTTAGCGAGGGCTGCTTTTAGTTGATTGTTGACGTTAGACAGAGTTTCTTCGCTAAACTTGCTGCGTTCTGCAAGTGATAAACGGTTGAATTGAGCTTCAGCTGAATTTAACTTAGCTTGTTGTGTACCACCACCGGCGTATACCCAGTATTCAGGATGGCGGAGCAAAGCTAGGCTAGCTTCTTGTAAAATTTCTGCTCTTCCCTCAGGGGAGTTGGTATCAGCAGTTTCAGCAATGTGGTTGAGTTCAGTTTGTAAACCACGAGCCTGAGCTAATAAGCCCACTTGCAAGCGAGTTACAGACACAGAAGGGTTGCTGCTATAGTCTACGTCGTTTGCGGTATCACCACTAGTGACGCGGCGGAAGCTTTGCACTAGGAAGTTGGCGATCGCAATAAAAATTAAGATGGTAAATAAACCACCAAATCCTCCACCAATACCCCAGAAGGGAATTAGGAAAGGAAATCCAAAACCACCACCAGGATAAGGAGCATAGTAGCTTCCCCCTCCAGGAGGTGCGTAAGTGCGAGGTGTATAAGTGCGGCTAGAAGGCGCTCTAAAGGAACCACCGCCGATCCTACCACCACTACGGGCGGCTAATGCTCCATCGGCGTGACCAAGTGCCAAAGCTAACACCAGGCTCAGAACAAAGAAAGTTTTTAACAGTGGTTTGAAGGCTAGTTGTATTTTTTTACGCATAACACAATTGCTTGAAAAACGGTTTTGGTGATGATTTCTCCCAACGCTGCTGGGAGAGTTTTGCTTGGTCACTGACGCCAGCCCGTAGCAAGCAAGCGAGTTTTTGATCGGCAGTAGCCCTCTGTAAATTTCATCTTGGTCGGCTACATATTCAATCTAACGCGTCTAATCTTGCCTAGACAGCAAGCCTAGGGGGGATTTCTTGAGTAGATAACCGTACCTCAAGATTTCTGCCTATAGTAAAATTTTTAGGTTCAATTAATTATTTGCCTTTCACCATCTCATCGTAGTTCACCAAATTATCAAGCCAATACATCAATACTGAGCGTGGATACGGCAATTTAAACCTACGGTTTTGAAAGGTAGCATAAATTTTCAAATAACAATTGTTTTATGAATAAGTATTTAAGATTATTCCAATAGTCTTAGCTCAATAGTTGTAATTAGTTTTAGTACGCTTTGATTCTAATAGTTATTTTTTATTGAAAATTGTGTTTTACCAATCATTACAATACTATAGGATTGATATCTGATTTTTAGAATCCAATTTAGGTAGAAAATGACCAAGCTACGCTTAAGCTTAAAGTGTACGTAATATTTCAAAATTCAAACCGAGTTATTATATATTAGGGTACAAAAGCTTAATATTATATATCAATAAGTTTTACAATTATTTTATATTACGATAAATAGTAAACTTAGTTACAATAATTCAAATTAATAATTTGTAAAATTAAATTACCAAACAAATAATCTTGGTATGTCGTTTTGAAACTCATTTACCTATCTCAATTAGTTGGTAGAATTTGAGGAACTGCCCTATAAGGTGTGGATGTTTCCAGAATTCATCGTATCTATTAATACCAAGTAACCACTTGATTTGAAGCTCATAAGGCAACTAAAAACTTTTTGGCATTTTGGCATAATTTCATATTTATTTAAGTTAGCCTATTGATAAAAGCTATATTTAACAACTAGCACAACAGTCTATAATTACTTTTTTTCTACTAGAGCAAACTTTCGTAATTGTCAATTAGTTAGACAAAATCTCCAGTTATTAGAAATTAAGATTAAATTAAAATAACAAAATTAAAAATCAAATACTTTTAGCTACTGTTTTAAAATACTGCTGAATTTTTTGTACAGCGATCGCTTAAATAAGGATTGAGAAGTATGTTTCTACAAGCCATGAAAGGCAGAAAGATAATCATTCCTAAAAACTGTTGCGATCCTTAAATTAATTACAGGTAACGAAAATTAGTGTTAAAAAGGATGGATTCTCCAGGTTTTTACGACGTAGCCATTGGCTACAACGGCAAAACAGAAGAAAATTAGATATAGAGCTAATAAGTTGCCAATTAGTTTTACAAAAATTTACAAAAGGAAAATTTGCTCAATATTTAGTGGAGACAGCATGATGGGTAAACTACTTAAGCTACTGATACCACTGAGGAAGATGGCCTTTTATACTGTTGTCCCTAACGAAGGAGCCACTTTTTCACTCTTTGAGAGTTGAGGAGAGTGACGTGGAATTGGCGTCAAGTAAAACAGCGTCCTACTTTGTCCTTAATTGGACTCCCAAGTTACCAAAGGGTAGTAGCAAATCAGCGCTAATTTCCTCGCCCTGGTTGACAGTATAAACAATTTTCAATTGTTTGAAGTATAGTTATCGAATTGATTATGGAACATATTTCACAACTGGCGGCACAAGTTAGAGACGAAACTGCACTTCCAGATATTCTCGTAATATCCCGTAGCTTCCTACCGCAAGAGCCTGTAATTGGGGAATATATTTATAATCGCTGTCTCCAAGATCCAGAGCGAGTAATTGTTTTAGCTGCTAGTTGCTCAGGTGATAAAGTATTTGACCAAGCTCAAAAATTTCCTATATATCGCTGGCCAGTTCCTAAATTCTGGAGTTTTCTGAATCCTCTGCTCAATCTGATCTGTTCATTTGTACTAGCAATCAAACTTTATTTTCGCTATCACTACCGTTATATTGAGTGGGGTCACTGCTACGAGTTTCCGTCACTGTTGCTATTGAGCTATTTCTTACCTATTCGCTTTTTTATATATCTTCACGGTAATGATATTCGTTGTGCTTTACGCAATGCTGTATGGCGATCGCTATTTAAATTAACTCTTAAACGAGCTGAAGGAATTGTTTGTAACAGTTCCTATACACAAGATTACCTCAGAGCTACTTTTCGATTGAGTACCCCTACTCATGTAATTAACCCGATGGTTAGACCGGAAAAATTTAGCTTAGTAGCGAGTCAAGGTAATCTTATCGATTTACGCGCTGGTGTGCGTCAGCAGTACAACATTCCCGAAACAGCAGTAGTTATTCTTTCAGTGGGACAACTTGTAAAACATAAAAGCTTTAACCGCGTAATTGATAACTTACCATTACTGCTGACTGTTGGAGTGGATGTCCACTATATACTCTGCGGCCAAGGGCCTTGTGAAGCGGAACTTAGATCTCTAGCCCAACGCTTGCGGGTGGAACAAAGAGTACACTTTGCTGGATATGTACCCGATCGCGAATTAGCTGGCTATTATGCAGCCTGTGATATATTCGCAATGCTGAATTTATTGGAAACTAAAGCTAACAATGTAGAAGGTTTTGGCATCGTTTACTTAGAAGCGAGTTACTTTGGTAAACCCGTGATTGCTTCTCGTTTAGGTAGTGTTATCGATGCAATTCACCATGAAGAGAACGGTATCTTGGTTAATCCCAATTCTGGCTATGAAGTTTTTCAAGCTTTTAATCGCTTGTGTAAAGACCAGCAGTTACGTGAACAACTCGGTCACAAAGGTAGAGAATTAGCTAAACGTAAAACCCTTCACCGTTTGCTATACAAGCCTGAGTCTTATCCCAATATTTTATTAAATTAACCACCACCAACAATGGTGACAACTTCTAAGCGATCGCCTTGTTGTATTGTGGTTTGATCCCAAAATTGACGATGTAAAATTTCGCCATTATATTCTACTGCCACCAAGCGGGGATTAAAACCAAGCTGCTGAAGTAATTCGGGTAAAGGCGTTGGGGATAAACAGCTATGAATTTCCCCATTGACATGAAGCGTAATTTGATTAGACATAATCTGTCATAAACTTGTTAAAAACAATTGGCAATTTTGAGAAAATTCTGAGTAGTAAAAGTTTCTACCCAGAACTTCATAAATGTTAAATTTTAGCTTTTGATTTTTAAATTTTCAATTTTGAATTCGGGAAGGTTCTGGCTTAATCCGATTCAGTTGGGAGAGGAAATATTGTGTAACTAAAGTAGGTTGTTCCGCTTGCATGAGCGATCGCACCACCGCCACACGTTCTGCTCCAGCATCGAGTACGTCATTGATATTATTTGCATCTATTCCCCCAATCGCAAACCAGGGAATTGGGCAATTTTTGGCAGCATAGCTGACATATTCTAAGCCTGCTGCTGCCTTACCTACTTTGGTAGGAGTTTCATAAACTGGCCCAACACCGATATAATCTGCACCTTCGGCAATCGCTGCTTGCATTTCTTCCGAATTTGTGGTAGAACGGCCTATCAAGCGCTGCGAACCGAGTAATTGTCGAGCAATAGCAATAGGCATATCTTGCTGTCCTAGATGTACTCCATCTGCATCTACCGCTAAAGCCAAATCTACACGGTCATTCATGATGAAAAGAGCGCCATAGGTGTGGCAGATCTGCCGTAATTTTTTAGCTTGTTCTAGACGTAAAGCGTCATCGGCAGTTTTTTCACGGTACTGCAACAGAGTTAATCCGCCTTTGAGAGCAGCTTCAACCGTTGTAAACAAAGTTTCTGACGGGGAGGTGACAAGATATAGACGCGATCGCCACAGCTGTTGATGGCGCTGATAACCCATCAAATTGCTTTCTAGAGTATAAACCTGATATCGCATCTGCTTAAATGCTTTTCCCATATTGGGGTGAGAAAGCTTGCCGTATTCTTCTAACACCCGCAGTGCTTCTTGTACACGACAAAAGTTAGCTTGCAATAAGGATTTAATGCTAGCGCGTTTTTCCTCTTGAGAATGAGTTAAATCTGTACCAGGATCGCCCGGTGTATCTCGCGCCGCTCTGATTTCAGCGGTATGCCAGTTAGCTATCTCTTGGCGTAAGTGCTTGCATTCCCCAGAGAACTGGGCATTATTCAAGCCAAAGCGACACCATTCTTCGATAATTCGCAAGCCCTCACGGGCGCGATCCAAGTTGGCGTCTAAAATGCGGTAAACAACTTGCTGTGTCTGTTCTACTTGGCTGTATGGCTCGACCATTACAACAACCCCATTATTGCCTTCATCGTACCAGCCAGCCTCTCTCATATTCGCAATGTTTTTCGCATCGTTGATAATTTACAAGGTACAAGATATTGGGTACTAGGTTTCAGGTATTTAATGTTGGTAAAATTTTTCCTAGTTTTCAACCCCTATTTTCTATTCCGTATACCCCATAGCCAGTTGGTCAATATGTTGAGTAACATTATTGACATACTTATGTCTCAGAGTATGAAATATCTCAGAGTATGAAAATTTATTATTTTTTTTAGGAGTGTTGTAAGTTGATACCCCCTGTTGTGTTTCCTAAGTACCGTAAAACAGAAATATTGCCAACAAAGTTGATTGCCAAGGTTGAGCAACCATATTCTTTTTTGGAATTAGCCCTGTTTTCAGTTTCTCATTCCCCCGTGTTGTGTTTTAGCGTTGGCGTAGGTGTAGCCGGGATGACGTTACTAGGCTCAAGCCTTGGCAGCGCCGTTGCTCAGATGCCACCCGCTCCTGGGCAAACGCCCTTGGGTGAAAGAACAATGTCTCAGGTTAACGTCCTGTTTGTCAACCCAAGTATTGGAAATGACATTGCGGGCAATGGTGGTGAAAGCACCCCTTTAAAAACAATTACCCAAGCTTTGCAAAAAGCCACTCCCAATACTGTCATTACGCTCTCTACAGGCACTTACAGTGCTGAGACTGGAGAGGTATTTCCCTTGATACTGCGGCCAGGTGTATCAATTCAAGGAGATGCTAAAACTCAAGGCAAAGATATTACTATTCAGGGAGGTGGTAGCTACCTCAGCCGTAGTTTTGGTGGTCAAAATGTGACCATTGTAGGGGCAAACCAAGCAGGTGTGACTGGCGTAACAGTAACAAACTCCAATCCTCGTGGTTATGGTTTGTGGCTTGAATCCGGCAAGATGGTAATTTCACAAAATACATTTACTGGCAGTACCCAAGATGGGGTTTTTGTCACTGGCAATGCAGCACCGACTATTAGCCAGAATAACTTTAATCGCAATCGAGCCAATGGAATCACACTTGCTGGGAATTCTCAAGCCCAGGTGCGAGAAAATGTTTTTTACCAAACTGGTTTTGGGATTAATATTGCCCAAAATGCTGCACCAGTGATTACAAGCAATCAAATTCAGCAAAATAGATCGGGAATTTTAGTGCAAGCCAATGCTCACCCAGTTTTGCGGAATAATGCCATCGAGGGCAGTCAAGAAGATGGTGTAGTAGCGATCGCTCAAGCAATGCCAGATTTAGGCAATGCTTTTGAACCAGGCAATAATCAATTTCGTAACAATGCACGCTACGACATTAACGCCAACGCTGCCAAACAAATGATTAGCGCCTCTGGTAACACCCTTGCCAGCAATCGCGTCACTGGTAAGGTTGATATCAAGGCTCAATCAACCCTCGTAACCCAAAGATTTTCACCAACCTCTGTACGTAGCGGTGGCCCAGAGGAAATGCCTGTAAATGGGGAAATTGTCTTCTCTGCGCCTGGATTATCTGAAACTCCTAACGGTCTGAGTCCATCATTTCCCGGCAACAACAATTCCCCACATAACATCACCACTGGCAAATTGAACACTCAATTAATGCCACTGCACCCAGCTAATACATCACGTTTGGCTCCCAGGTTGAATCCACCGCCACCACCCACCTCTACACCTACCTCTAGCGTTGCTGGATTTCCTGTCCCTAGCAGCTTACCAGGTAGAGCAATACGAGTGGGCAATCCTGTTCCCCCACAGCCGAGACTTGCTCCAGCGCCAGGAAATCTGCCTGATCTACCACAATTGAATTACGTGCAGGTTGAAACTCGTACAATTGAGTTTGCCTCACCCCAGCCTCCATTCAACTCTGTACCAAAGCCCCCTGCAAGCAGTGCTAGGGGTAAACGGCAGCCATCATCAAGGCGACAAGCTGCTCCCGTGGCGAACTCAAATCTTTTGCCCGTTCCCAATACCATCATTCCTATGGGCAATACTCGCAATATGCGAAAAGTGCCAGTAGCTCAAAGTTATTCTACTAGAGCCTATGGCGGTTCATCGCCTTATGCTGGTGCAACTCCGATGGGTGTACGTTACCGCGTACTAATAGAAGTAGTATCTCCAAGGGATCAAGAGTTAGTGCGATACCTTGTCCCTGGTTCTTTTTCCACAGTTGCGCGGGGACGAAGCTTCATGCAAGCGGGAGTTTTTAACAGTCGTGATAACGCTGATGCTATGTTGAGAACACTCAATAGCAACGGTTTTAGAGGCATAGTTGAGCCGTTGAATTGATTTGGGGATTGGATAAAGAAGACAAGGAGCATGGGGGATGGGGGGACAAGGAGCAAGAGTTAATCATGGTTCTTTCCCCTTGTCCCCTTGTCCCCTTATCCCCTTGTCGCCTTATCCCCCAATCCCCAGCCCCCGATTCCCCTGCAAACCACCAGTGTGTACCAAGAGCAGGCGATCGCCTTTACGAAAAAATCCCTGTTTGAGCAAATCCATCACGCCGTAAAACATTTTGGCAGTGTATACGTAATCCAGAGGTATACCGTGTTCTTGTGTGAACTGCTGGCTAAACATTAATAGTTCATCGTTTACCTTGGCATAACCACCAGCGTGGTAATCACACATCAGTTCCCAGGATGCGCTCGCGCGATCGGGAGCGGGTAAATCAGAGGCTAAATAATTCGTCAGTAAACTATCTATTTCCTCTGCCAGAAATTCTCCCTTTTTCAGGACAGGAAAACCAATAGCTCGCTGCCCTGGGTGCAATGAAAGGACAATTCCGGCTAGGGTAGTACCTGTACCACAAGCCACGCAGATAATATCAAATTCCGTCCAATTGCTAACTATTTCCATACAGCCGCGCACACCGTTGAGGTTGCTGCCACCTTCAGGAATAATGAACACTTCACCGAAGCGTTGCTGTAAGTCTGCTTGTAATTCTGTTGTGTGCCGTTGGCGATAGGTTTGGCGATCAAGATAAATCAACTGCATACCCTGCTGTACAGCGAAACTCAGTGTGGGGTTTAGTGGTAACCTCTCCTCCCCACGGATAACTCCGATGGCATGAAATCCGAAAAGATTGCCGGCTGCTGCGGTAGCAAAGATGTGGTTAGAATAAGCACCGCCAAAGGTCAACAGGGTTGTCAAGTTTTTCTGTTTAGCCTCTAAGAGGTTGTACTTTAGCTTGAACCATTTATTGCCGTTAACCCACGGGTGCATACAATCAAGACGCAACACATACAAATCAACTCCTGCACGACAGGTAATTTCGCTGTGGATCTGTTGTATGGGAGAGTCAAAAGAAAAATCAAGCATTTCAAAATTCAAAATTCGCTCATTAAGAAAGCCAGATTACACAACGGTTTCTGAGTTTGGTTCTGTTACTAAATTTTGGAGAATTAATATTATGAAAGCAAGAATAATTAATCATTGTTCCCTATTCCCCAATGCCCCATGCCCAATCTCCATCCCAGCACGATCTTGAGACACAAGAGTGGCGATCGCTTCTATGGCTGCTTCAGGGTCTACAGGCTTAGAGAGGTGCATTTTAAATCCTGCTTTTAGTGCCTGTTGCTTGTCTATTTCGGCGGCGTAGGCGGTCAGCGCGATCGCTGGTATTTGTCCTATAGGTTCTGATGACATCATCCTGATTTGACGGATTAGAGCATAACCATCTTCTTCTGGCATAGCAATATCGCTAACTATGATGTTTGGTTGAACGCAATTGAGTATTTCTAGGGCTGCTTTAACTGAGTTGGCCGTCACAACTTCTGCTCCGCACTGTTTCAGCACTGTTTGGAGTAATTCTCGCCCATCTGCCTCATCATCTACGACTAATACCGTTACTCCACTTAGTATTGCCGATTGCTCAGATATGAGCGTATGCGGATGCTCTACTTTTACTACAGTCAAATCAGGGGCGGATAACAGAGGAAGTGTCACCGTAAAGGTTGCTCCTTGCCCTTTGCCTTGACTATGAGCTGTAACGTTGCCACCATGTAGTTCGATCAGATAACGAACAATGGCTAACCCCAACCCCAAACCACTATGAGAGCGAGTTGTACTGCTTTCAGCTTGTCTGAAGCGATCAAAAATATAGGGCAAAAAATCAGGCTCAATTCCTTGACCGTTATCACTAACGGTAATTACTGCTTTGTCCTGAATACGCTCTAGCCGCAGGTCAATTCTGCCGCCGTTAGGGGTGAACTTAATCGCATTGGAAAGCAAGTTCCAAAATACCTGTTGTAAGCGATTTGGGTCTCCGAAGACGGGGCTAACAGTCGTGTCAACAACAGAGTGTAGCTGAATGCCTTTATCTTGAGCAGCCGAATGTACAGTATCTAAAGCTGCTGTAATTACACAATGCAGTGGGATGGGATGAGCATCCAAGCGGACTTTGCCAGTGATAATGCGCGATACATCTAATAAGTCTTCAATCAGTTGTGCCTGTAACTTACCGTTGCGTGCGATCGCTTGCAAAGCTTTGGTTGCACTTTCTCCCTTGAGTTTACCTTTTAATAGCAAATCGCTAAAGCCAATGATCGAATTGAGGGGTGTGCGTAATTCATGCCCTAAGACTGCTAAAAACTCATCTTTGGCTCGGTTGGCTTGTTCTGCTTCTGCCCGTGCTGTTTGCTCTCGCAACAATTGTAACTGCTGTACGTTCGCTTGTTTGCGCTCAGTAATATCAAGCACAATACCACTCATCCGAGTTGCTGCACCCTCCTCATCAAAAAAGGCTCGACCCCGAGAAGCAATGTGACGGATACTGCCATCGTTCCAAATTATCCGATACTCCATATCATGCTCGACGCCTTCGTTAATCGCTCGGCTCAATGATTGCACGAGCAATTCGCGATCGTCGGGATGCAAGCGTGCCAAAACTGCTGCTGATGTGCCACTAAAAGTTCCGGGTGTAACTCCAAACAGTTGATAAATTTGCTCATCCCAGTAAAATTTGTCGTTGATAATATCCCAACTCCAGACACCGATTTGAGCAGATTTTAATGCTAAGTTCAGTCGTTCTTGACTTTCTTTCAGCCCCTGATACAGTCGAGCATTTTCTAAAGAAATCGCAATTTGTGCCGCTAAAATTTCTAGAACTGCCAGCTTTTCGTGGGTAAAAGCGCCTGTAATTAAGTTATTTTCTAAGTAGATAATTCCCAAAAATTGGGATTGACGGGTAATCGGCAAGCAAAGTACTGATTTCGGCTGCTTTTGGATTACATACTCATCTTCACAAAATAAATTGTCCTCAGCAGCATTATTTAAAATCACAGCTTCTTGAGTGCGCTGAACATAATTCAAAATTGATTGCGGCATCAGCTGTGAAAGTTCACTATTAGAGAACGGCTGAGAAATATTAAGTATGTTCTCTTTCTTATTGACCTTGGCTTTTAAAGCTGTGGTCAAATTCTGTTGGTGATATAGCAGCAAATAGCCAATCTCTGAGACTGCTTGTTCAATTACAATGTGCATCAATGTCTTCAATAATTTAGAGAAGACAATTTCACTGGATATCGTTTGAGAAGCCTTAACAATGGATAAAAAATCTAGTTGTTCAGTAGTACTTAAAAATGTCCCGTTATCGGCTTGCTGCTGTCGTGGTAAGAAAATTGGATAATGCTCTTCTAACTGGGTTACTTTGGCGATCGCTCCCCAACGAAGATAAGCATTTTTCGCTTCTTGGAAATAGGTTTTGGCAATTTTATCAAACTCTCTAGCTAAATAAAACTTAGCGGCTAACTCATAAGCTAGAGCTTCGTTTTGGACAAAGCTATGTTCGTGGGCTGAGGAAATCGCCTGCTCATATAAACGCATCGCCACCAAATCTTGCCCTTCAATTCTAGCTATTTCCGCAGCTATCAATTGAGATTTGTGTAAGAAGTTAGCCGGACAGTGTTCCGCCCAATACTGTAGGCGAGATTGATGATTTTTCAGCTTTTCTAAAAACTGTTTTTGTTCTTGGGAAGATACTTTTGGGTAAAGTGCTGCTAAAATTAGCGAGTAATACAACACATAGTCTGTTTCAATTGGTAAAGCTAATGTTGTAACTGGCAAGGTGGAAATTTTTAAGGCAGACTGCAATGCTTCTGCCTCTTTACCATAAGTGAAAAGCACTATTAATTTGATAATGTGATAAAAGATAATTCCACTGACAAATCCAGCTTCAGTAATGATATTAAAGGCGATCGCTTCATCAAAGTTATCATCGCTGAGAGTTAGAGGATGATGAGTTAGTCCGCGCAGATTCATCAGCAATTGCTGTTGCAGCCTAATCGTTTGGTAGACAGCTTCGTGCTTGGATTGGTAAGCAAAACTAGCGTATTTATCGATTGAGTTATAAGTTTCTGCAAGTGGATTTCCTAGCATTATCAACTGCCAAGAGCCTTGAAAGCCATTGTAGTTAGCCATCGTCACATCTCCGGCTTCCACACAACCAATAAATCCTTGTTCTAGAAACGGGATATTGCTGGAAATATGGTTATACCAAACGTTGATATGACTGCCATGAATGTGTAATACTGTGCCTTTAAATTTCGGATCATTCAGTTTTTGATTTAACTGAATAGACATTTGGGAAAATGCATAACCAGCGGGAATATCGTCATAAATAGAGACTAACAGCATGGCATACATACTGTAAGCAAAACATGAATCTTCTGTATTCCCCAACTTTAAAGAATAGTTAATTGCTTTGAGAACGACAAATGGAAATAAGCTAGGTTTGCCGAGATAGCAAGGTGGGCCTAATGTGGTGAGTAGGCTGATTATGATTTTAAGAGTTGGGTCTTGAAGAACAGGGGCGTTGAGGATATCTGAAATTTGTCTTTTGCCTAAATTGATTGTTATTTGGCTTTTTTCAATTTCTGTGGCTACTTGTACTTGTTCGTCTGAATCTGGATCGGGAAGAATTATTTGGAATATTTTTAAAGCTTCTATTCCTAATGCCAGCGCTTCTTCATATCTGCCGAAAATTTGGTAGAGCCTAAGTTGTAGAATATAAATGTTGGCTTGCTCAACATGAGATTGAGCTTTACCTAATAAAATTTTAAATAACTCTTCTGCTTGCTCTAAATTTCCTGCTAGGTATTCGCACTCTGCCCGTTCTTGAAAGAGAGAAAATGTTTGTTCATACTGTAAATCCCACGCATCATCGGGTAGGAGTTGGGTAGCAAAATTGAAGTATTTTAAAGCGGGTACATAAGCGATCGCAGCTTTTGCTTTTTTTCCAGCAGTAAAGTTTAGTTTTACCAATTGAGCCTTTTCATCGGTATTGGTAATCTGTTCAATTCCCATATTGAGTTGGTTGACAATATCAAATAGTGAATCTTCTAAATTCTCTGGCTGCGTATTCTGAAGCATCATCTGTCCAATTCTTAGATGAATCGCTTTTCTCTGTGCTTCAGGAATTAAGGAGTAGGCAGCTTGCTGAATTCGGTCATGCTGAAATCGGTAAGTTTTCTTCACCACGTCGCTATTATCAACGCTCGCAATCAAGCCTTCTAAAATCGCTTCCCAAATATCTGCTATCGTTTCATTTGGTGATTTTTCGTTAATAACTGATAATGTAGTTAAATCAAATCGATTGCCAAAACAGGATGCTAATCTTAGTAGATGCTGGGTTGGTTGTGGCAGTTTTTGCATTCGTGCAATCATCAAACTAACCACATTATCTGTGATACCTTGAGCTTCAATTTGAGCTTGATCCCAATGCCAGCATCGATTTGTGCGATCAAATTTTAATAGGTTCTCTTTATATAATGTCTTAATAAACTCATTGGTAAAAAAAGGATTACCATTGGTTTTTCTGATAACTAATCGGGCAAGGCTAGCAGATTGTTCCCTCGAACAATGCAAAGTATCAGCAATCAATTGATTAATGTCAGCTAGCTTGAGCGGAGCAAGTAAAATTTCAGTCATCTTAGCTTTGCTTTGACGCAGCTTACTCAGCATTAAGCTGAAGGGATGCGCTGGGTCAACTTCGTTATCTCGAAAGGCAAATATCAAGCAGAGGAATCGTAGACTTGATCCGGTAATAATCGTTTGGAGCAAATTCAGAGTGCCGCTATCTGCCCATTGCATATCATCGAGAAATATTGTCAGGGGGTGTTGCTTGTGAGCAAATACACTCATGAAGCTTTGAAAAACCATGTTGAAACGGTTTTGGGATTCCGCTGGCCCTAATTCAGCAACAGAGGGCTGCTTTCCCACAATCAGTTCAACTTCTGGGATCACATCGGTAATCAGTTTGCCGCTGTTTCCTAATGCTGCCTGGATTCGCGTTTTCCAGGTAGTTAATTTGTCTTCGCTCTCTGTTAAAATCTGGCGCACGAGCGTTTGAAATGCTTGAACCAGGGTGAAGTAGGGAATATCCCGTTTATATTGATCAAACTTACCTGTAATAAAAATGCCCTTTGCTTTTACAATCGGCTTCTGTAGCTCATTAACTAATGAAGATTTTCCTACCCCAGAATAACCAGAAACGAGCATGATTTCCGGTGTTCCTTGAGCAACGACTCGCTCAAATGCTTCTAGTAGCTTGCTAATTTTTAACTCTCGACCATAGAGCTTTTGTGGAATCTGTAACCGCTCGGAAAAATCCTGCTGACCTAAAGCAAAAAAATCAATTTTCCCCTGACTTTGTAATTTTTCTAAGCAATATTCCAGGTCAAACCGCAATCCTAAAGCACTCTCATAACGCTGTTCTGCTACCTTCGCTAAAAGCTTCATGACGATATCAGAAAGTGGTTGGGGAATTTCTGGTATTACTTCTATTGGTGGTGGGGGAAATTTAGCAATGTGACAATGCACCCATTCTAGGGGATCGTTGCCCTGAAATGGTAATTGACCCGTCAGCATTTCGTAGAAAGTGACTCCCAAGGAATACAAATCGCTGCGGTAATCAATCCCTCGATTCATCCGCCCAGTTTGCTCTGGCGACATATAAGGTAGACTACCGACAATGAGATGGGAATTATTTGCTACTTGAGGTTCGTAAGGGATTGAGGATGCAATGCCAAAATCACCGACTTTCACCTGATTGCTTTCGAGGTTAACAATAATATTTTGAGGCTTAATATCTTTGTGGACTAAATTACACTTGTGAATTTGGGCGATCGCCTCTACTATTTGGATGGCAATCTTGAGAAACGAACTAGGCTCACGAAAGTTGCTCAAAAGTTGATCGAGCGATCGCCCCTCAAAATCTTCCAAAATCAAGTAAGGTATTCCCTGATGTAGCTCTAAGGAGTAGGCTTTGACAACTGCTGGCGTATTTAAGCGTTGAGCAATTACATACTCGTGTTTTAATTGTTCAATATTTCTCAAATTACAAGCTTCTGGACGCAAACCCTTGATAATTACCAAAGTTTGATCTTTATCTCTGATCCCACGGTAGAGAACTGCTTTTGATCCTTCTTTTAGTAAAGATGTAATGGTAAATCCAGCTAGTGTGAACATCGTGCGCCAAGCTCCTAAAGCCGTTGGTCAGATAGCACTGCGTGTAGATTATGTTTTATAAACACAGCCTCCACCCTAAAACCAGATATGTTGTGGAGTTGTGGATTCATCTTGAATGACTTATACTCCAGACTTTTAGGGGCTAATTAACAATCTAATAACAACAATTATTAATTATGCATGAGAATTTATCACTACTTCGTATTTTCGTGCAGTATTCAAATACTTCCGCATATACCTATATCAGACCAAAAGTCAAGGTCTGCTCTATTGCTAGGTAAGAAATAGGCTGATAACATGGAAAATTTGTAAATTTAATCATAATTAGGAATTTTATGGCTAAAGTTTTTGACTCTATAACTGAAGAATTGCAACAATTTATTGCAGCCCAGCACATTTTTTTCGTTGGTAGCGCACCTTTGAGTCCAACAGGGCACATTAACCTGTCTCCTAAAGGACTAGAAAGTTTTCGCGTCCTCTCTCCGAATCGGGTATGTTATTTAGATGTGACAGGTAGTGGTAACGAAACCTCAGCTCATCTCCAAGAAAATGGGCGGATTACGATTATGTTTTGTGCCTTTCAAGAACCTGCCAGCATCTTGCGTCTGTACGGTCGAGGATACACGCTTTTACCCAATTCCCCAGATTGGGACTCTATATACTCTGTGTTTCCTCATCTTCCTGGAACTCGTCAAATTATCGTAGCTGATATTGAACGAGTGCAAAGTTCTTGTGGCTTTGGTGTACCACTCTATGAATATCAAGGCCAGCGCCAAACTTTACTCAATTGGGCTGCTAAAAAAGGCGAACAAGGAATTCGAGAGTATCAACAGAAAAAAAATCTTGTCAGCATTGACGGTTTATTAAGTCCACTCAGCAATTTACCCTAACTTTGATCATAGCTAATATGGAGTATTCAATTCATCCACTTACACAAGAAGATGAGCCTTTTCTCTGGCAAATGCTGTATGAAGCGGCGCACATGGCAGAGGAAGGAAACCTGACAGTGCAAGATGCGATGAATCATCCTGATTTGGCTAAGTATGTCAAAAACTGGGGAAGTAAAAATGATATAGGCTTTGTTGCTACCTTGGTAAGCAGTAATCAGCCAGTAGGGGCTGCATGGCTGCGTTTACTGACAGATGAAAATCAGGGGTATGGTTATGTTGATAATCAAACCCCTGAACTAGCGATCGCTGTTCTACCCGAATATAGAAATCAAGGTATAGGAACACAATTACTCACTCATTTGTTGGCAGCAGCAAAAGCCTCTTACCCATCAGTATCACTCAGTATTAGAAGCTCAAATCCAGCCTGGCATTTATATAAACGATTTGGCTGGGAAGTAATTAATAATAGTGAGACAATCAACCGAGTTGGTGGTACATCTTTCACAATGAAACTTAATCTTAATTAATTGACAGCCATATTTGTAGGAATTTATAAACAGTGAAAATTACCGATTCATAAGTGTCCGAACAATATCAAAACATTAACGTTGGGATACTATGTGTTGAGTATTTTAATGAAGAATGTCTCTGTGCTTGTTCTTCGTAAGCACGATGAACTTTGCTTTTAGCACTAATTTGTTTCAACTTAAGTTTATTAAAACAAAAATAACTTTACTACTTTTATTTTTTTTTGAATTTTTGAGAGAAAATAAAGAAATATTGCATCCTCAAGTAATTTTAATATTGCAGAATACGAGTTAAGTTAAAATTAACTTATGAGACTTTGTAAACAGCTAAACATTTAATTATGGTTATTCGCTGTCCAGCAATCGCTACCACGTTTATAGTTGCAAGCCTTAGTATAGGTACGTTTTTTACTATGGCTCCCCCAGCTTCAGCTCAGCAGGTAATAACTTGTGAAAGCTACGATAATCGGGGCAGTAGTTGTTCGATACCTTCAACAGGCAGAGTGCGACTTGTCAGGCAATTATCCAACGCCAGTTGTCAAGATAATTGGGGCTATAGCAGAAATCGTATTTGGGTGCGAAATGGTTGCCGAGCTCAGTTTATAGTTGGCGATCGCACAAACAACAGAAACGACAGATACGAAAGAAACCGTAGATACGACAGATACGAAAGAAACGACAGATACGACCGAAACGACAGAAACCGTAGATACGACAGATACGAAAGAAACGATAGATACAACAGAAACCGTAGAGACGACAGATACGAAAGAAACGACAGATACGATAGAGACGACAGATACGAAAGAAACGACAGATACGATAGAGACGACAGATACGATAGAGACGGCAGATACGAAAGATAGGAGACTAAAGGGTAGCATCTGACGTTGGGCAATGTTCACCATATCCGGGTTTTGGTGGGCAATGCCCACCCTACGTAGAAACATTGCCGGACATGATGTTAACAATGAATCCAGGCTTGCAGGTAATCCCGCAGTGTTGTTGACTGGATTCTCTCAATTACTTGTTGGACTTTATCCGGTCGTTCCAAGGCGACATACAGCTTAACCAAGCGGGTGTATTGGTGAGCGCGATCGCTCTCATCAGGTACTTCCGTATACTCGCTGACTTGAATCATGCGGCTTTCTGGATCGGCAATTTGTTGAGCCACCTTAAAAGCACGATCAAGTAATACGAGCGCATCTTCATTGCGTTGGAGTTGAGCGTAGGTTTTGGCGATCGCTAGCAGTTTTGCTGCTTGTCTATCTGGTAACGATTCTAATTCCATTACTTGCAACGCGACATAAAAGCCGTAGGATAGGAGTGCTTGTTGGAAAATCAAATCGTAGCTGGATTCCCGCAAGTAGGAGACTGAATTAGCTTGCGCTATTGTTAGAGCAGCAGTATATTGTCTCTGTTGAATTAAATAATCGGTGATCTGCGTAAATAGACGACCGAGACTTTCCTCATCTTCTACTTGCTGCACCGTTTGGATGGCTTGCTGGAGAAAAGATTGTGTCTGTTCTTCATTCCCGGAACGCAGATATGCTTGAGCGATCGCAGCAAATGCCAAGGCTTTCTGGGCAATCGGTTCTAAAGCTTGTGCCTGTTCAATTGCAGGTTGAATCAGGGTAATGAATTGTTCTGGTGTCGGTGCGATTGCCGCGAGTTCCGCCCGTGCTAATACTTGATATGGGGTGAAAGTAGTATTTTCAATTTGTGTCAGCACTTCATTGGCTCGACTCCATTGTTGAGCATTGGCATAGGCGATCGCAACTTCTTGCAGGTGGGTGTTACGTTCCTCGGGCCAAAAATCATTGGGAATCTGTTTTGCCAGTTGCAGTGCTTTGTCGAAATTCTGCGAACGCAGCGGTGCTTGGACAATTTGTCGATACCAACCCGGTTTTGAGAGAAAATCTGCGTTATTTTGCACCGTATTTAAAACCATCATTGCAAAACTATACTGTTCTGCATTCACAGCAGCTTGCAGTATATTGTTTACGTAACCAACCGGATTCACGGCGGCTTCCGATTGAATTAAACCCGTGAGTTGGGCAAGAACCTGTTGCAGCTGCTGGAATTGATTGGCTTTTGCATAGCCAAGGGCAATTGCACCCAAAGCCAGCGCCTTTGGTTCATCCAGGGTGATTCGTTGGGCTGCATTCAGGGCAATGGTGAGTTGACCTGATGTTTGGTAAGTTTGAATCAGTGTTGATTGTATAGCTTCGGCGTGATCGTCTTTCGCAACGCGTTTCAAGGCTTGGGCAAACAGGCGATTACCACGTCGAACTTGATTATGAGTTGCCCAATAAACTGCCATTTCCACCAAAGCATTAGCTTGGTATTCGGCTATCTGAATTTTAGCAGTGACAGTTTGCGCTAACTGCAAATCTCCTCTTTTGACAGCATCGCGCACGACTTCTTGACGAATTGAGTTAGGGGAATAGTCATTGGCAATTTTTTCCGCTAATGCCAAGGCGCGTTGTGGTTCACTCGCTTGAATATACAGCAATGCAATAGAAAACAGATAATTCCACTGAGAGTAGGGATCGTCACTCTGAATTTGCTCAACAGCTGCCAAAGCTTGGGTGAGTGCTTGTTCCGCTTCCGCTTTATTTTGGAATTGCAGCCTCATAGTTGCCAGTTGAATGAATTCATTGGCACGATTGATGGGTTCAGAAATTTGCTGCGCTGCTTGGGTGGCTTGTTGAAGTGCGATCGCCGCGAGATCGGTTCTTCCCAGAGTTTGATAGCCTTTTGCAACTAGTTCTAAATGTTGTGCAATGGACAGACTTGCATCTTCACCCAAATTCAGCGCATACTCCTGCACCTTCCCCAGCCACTCAACCCACTTATCTTGTTCCTGGCGCGGGAGTTGAGTTAAGGGTTGAAAAGCAAAGCGTTCATCTCGGATGAGATTGACAATTACATATCCCTGTTGTTCAGCGTTGCTGAGGAGTGCAGCATTGTTGAGGATTTGATGGTATGTTTTCAGGGCTTGGTCATACAGCTGGGAATTCATTAATTGCTGTACATCAATGGCAGCATCATTAATTTTATCGTAGAGAACAGCTTCGCAAAGTTCAGGGGAAATTTGAACGCTGGATGTCATAGTTTAAAGTATTTGTGCGACTACTAGAAGAATTACTACAAGTAGCTCACAAGCTTTTCCTCAAAAGCTCATCTGTCTAATTTGCTGTGTTTAATGATACGCAACTTGTTATGCTGCGATCGCTGGTAGCTTAGAATTTGTTTCGGCTTACACTAAACAGATACAAAAAATCTGCCTTTGTGTTTCCTCTGCTTTGCAAAAGAAGATAGAGGTTACAATCAAGGTCATGAAGCCAATGGCTATAGGACTTAATGACCATGCGAATTCAGCAAATTTCCGTCAGTGGCTTATTTGGAATTTTTGACCATGTGATTCCATTGAATATGGATGAACGAATCACCATCATTCATGGCCCAAATGGTTTTGGTAAAACAGCAATATTAAGAATTTTAAATAGTTTATTCAACTCTCAATACTCAGAATTGATAGCTATCCCTTTTAGCAAGTTTCGAGTTGAATTTGATGATAACAGTAGTTTTGAAATAATAAAAGATGCCGATGATGTAGAAGAGTTGGAAAATCATGCTATTATTTTTACTTTTTATCAGCTTGATTCGGAGCCAGTTTCTTTTGATTTGCAACAAAGAAAGATTCGTGATGATAGACAACCTGCAATTAGTTATTCTGGTGATGTAATAGTAGAAAGAGAACGAACATTACCTAGGTTTTTCTCTGAAGAATTTATAGCGGTTTTAAAAACGTATACAAATGTCCAGTCAAAAGAAGAGCCTGAGTGGCTAGACAAGTTGAAGAGCAATATTCATATTCGCCTCATTGAATCACAACGTTTGCTTAACTTGGTTACTAACACTTCTTCCAGATCAGAGCGTGAAACACCATCAATATTGTCAACTGTGTCTGCTTACTCTAATGAACTTGCTAAACTGATGCAAGATAAATTTAAGGAATACGGTACAATATCTCAATCTCTTGACAGAACTTTTCCAGTTAGAGTGGTAAAGCAACAGCCATCCGCAGATTTAACAGATGAACAACTTCGTCATCAATTAAACGAACTTGAAGCGACACGTTCTCGTCTTATAGAAGTAGGTCTTTTAGATAAAGATGAGGATACAGAATTTCAAATCCAGCCTCAAGATATAGATGAAAGCACTAAAAATGCTTTGTCTGTATATGTTGAGGATGTGGAAAAGAAGCTGAGTGTTTTTGCTGAAATAGCAAGCAAAATCGAATTATTAAGAAAGATAATTAATAATAAGTTTGCCTACTCATATAAACAAATAAACTTCAGCAAAGATAAAGGATTTGTTATCACAACACGTTATAGCTTTCAACTATCTAATTCAAAAACTCTTTCACCAACAGATTTATCATCTGGCGAGCAACATGAATTAGTGCTTCTATATGAACTATTGTTTAAAGTTCAGCCTAACTCTCTCGTCTTAATTGATGAGCCTGAACTATCTCTTCATGTAGGATGGCAAATTCAATTTTTAAAGGACTTGCAAGAAATTACAAAGCTTGCAGACTTAGATGTTTTAATGGCGACTCATTCACCAGATATCATTCAAGACCGCTGGGATTTAACGGTTGAACTGAAAGGAATAGAAAAGTGAGAGATTTGCTTTCAGTTGACCGTGTTGCCAACTCCATTCGACTACAAAGAAGCACTTATTCAGGAACTTTTTTATTAGTAGAAGGTGGTTCAGATAAAACTTTCTACGAGCGCTTTGTTGATACATTAGCTTGTAAATTAATCACCGTTTCGGGAAAACCATCCAGTAAACTGCGTGTTATTGCTGTGCTGGAAATTTTAGAGAAATCAAGTTTTCAAGGCATTTTAGCGATTGTTGATGCAGATTTTGATCGCCTTGCAACTGTGTCATACAGTAGCCCTAATCTACTTCGCACTGACACCCATGACCTTGAAACTATGCTGATTAAATCACCAGCGTTTAACAAAGTAGTCGCTGAGTTTGGTTCTGAAGAGAAAATTAGCCAGTTTAATCGAGATATAAGATTAACATTACTTGAAACCGGGATGTCGTTGGGTTATTTTCTTTGGATATCTCAGAGTGACGGATTAAACCTGACTTTTGATGGTATTACATTCAGCAAATTCATTGACGAGCAAACTCTGCAAATTGATGAACTTAAACTGATTCGAGAAATAAAAAATAAATCACAAGCCTTCTCGTTAAGAGATGAAGACCTGCAACAACGGCTAATTAGCCGAAAGAATAATAGCCACGATCCTTGGCAAGTCTGTTGCGGTCATGACCTAGTAGAACTCTTGTCATTCAGCTTACGCAAAACAATCGGCTCAAATAAACCTTCTGATGTTGAACCAATCAGCCTTGAGCGTAATTTGCGGCTTGCTTATGAAGCAGTTTATTTTCGTGAAACACTTCTCTATTCAGAAATTCGTGTATGGGAAAGTAACAATCAGCCGTTTAAGGTTTTGCGAAATGACATATAGCTCTCGCATTATATCTTTCCTATCATCTTGCAATTATTTTGAAAAGCGATCGCTCTTACTACCGCCTGTTCCAGCACAATGCTAACCTGCTTTAGGCTGAGAGGGATATTATGCAGTCTGCAAACACCATGAGCGATCGCAATATTATTATCATTGAGCCAGATAAGCGAGGCGGTAAGCCGTGTATTCTACAATAATGATGAGAGTCCACGGACTTAGACAGAGAAAATTGTTGATATGTCCTACCCTAAAGTTAGTGATGAAGAAATTACCCAACGTGGCAAAGAACTTTATGAGAACAGTATCCGCACTCAAGTAGAAACACCAGAGAATATTGGCAAAATAATCTCAATAAATGTTGAGACAGGTGAATATGAGATTGGTGATGATTTTCTCCTCAAACTGTTTCACAACACTATTACAACTTTCACATGGCTGGAACTCAGTATAAAGATAGAGCTTACCCTCTACTTGAAGATCGTAAAACATCTCAAGGGTATCAGCAATTTCAGACAAAACTTTGTACTCAGCATCAGTGTCCATCAGGCGTTGAGTACGAGAGTCAGTCGCTGGTTCAAACTGCCCTCCTGCCGACTTGGGTTTGGGTATCTGAGGAATCGGGCTTTTGCTACCACCTCTAGAAGTTGCTCCTGCACAAAATGCTACATTCTCACTGAGGTACAGCACACCAATCGCAACATTGCTTTTACCAATGGGTTTTTTAAGGTATTGCTCTCGAATTAAAGCAGCACTGGTTTGCAAGTCCTCCTTTCTCAGAATTTAGTCTCCTCAATATAACTTCTCTGATTTTGCTGCAATAGCTACTGCTTATTCATTTTTGGAAATACAAAGACATTCCACGCTTATTTATGTACTAGACACCACTTTGCGCGGCGTTAGGAAGGCAAGGACAATTGCCACCAATAATAATGCTGGAACATCACCAAAGAGGTGTCCACGTTCAGCAGGATCAATTACTGCTTGTACCCCCATAATTAGCCCATGGGCTAAACTTGACCAGACAGTGAACCAGATTAAACTGAGGTTAGCTTCTGGTTGTCGAGAAGCTAATAGTAAAAAGACACCAAGCGTTGCATAAACACCAATGATCATTTGTTCATATTCGTACTGACCTGGTTGCCATAACCAGCCTGATGCCCAAATCTTCGTCAGTGGATAGATAAGTAGAAAGGCAATTCCGACAATAATCAGAGCGATTTGTAAGTAACGATGACGCTCATCCATTGCTCTAACCTCTGCTATTTTCTGTTGCAGCCTCTATCAAAAAAAACTGCATATTTTCTAATAGTATCCCCGCTAGTGACACTTCAGTTTTGAGGTGTTAGAAATTTTAATGCTTTATTCACTGCTTTAGCAAAGAACTCTAGCTCTATTAGGCAATAAATGCGTAGACGCAAAGCGGTGAGCCAGTCCGGTGGACGGGTTCCCCGGCATAAAGGAACTGGCGTTCGCGCAGCGTATCCGTAGGATTTACCCGTAGGGCTTGTCTCCGACATCGCCTTTTGTCGCGATCGCATTTATGTTTCTCTGCTTAGATTTTGAAGCACGTTGTTACTCCCCATTAAAAAGTGCATTTATGCCATTGCATCGGGTTGTTATGCCATTGCATCGAGTTGTTATGCCATTGCA
>NZ_JCACKA010000033.1:0-4379 GCF_059505145.1 Mojavia sp. | reverse complement strand
GTAAGCCCAAAACCTTTAGCTGGCTTGGTTTACAGGCGATTGTCGCCCCTTGAAGGTTGAGCCTATTAAATTTGGCCAGTTGGTAGCTGTGACTCCCGATTGGGTGCAATGGATGGGAGGAATTGCGGAGTGAAAAGGCTGGTTAATGATTTGTGTGAAAAGATCAGCAATCATTGCCGAGATTTTTAGCACAATATCCTGTGGAATTTGGCACTCGCACTGTCAGCAATTTTTAGCAACGCAAAGGTACTCAAGAGCCAGAGGTGAGTTTTTGCTAACCCAAAAGTGGAGTTTTCAAATGTGATTGAGCCGCACTGTCAAATGACTGCCCAGACTGTTGCAGAATACGATGTTTGGGCTGCTCTGTTGTCTGAACTTTACACCTGCTATGATTTTTGCATTAGACCTGTCCGAAAATTCCAAAGCCAGACTGTTCAAAGCTTTGGGGCAAAACTTTGATATCTTCATAAAAACGGAGTTATAAGGTTTTGAGATAGTTAGTGATAGTTTAGAGGCATAAAAATTAACTTCTAATTTCTTAGATTTTATAATTATTACTACTAGCTAAGTTGGGAGAACCAAGCTACCAATTCTTAATCTAACTAATCCGCAAACTGTTAAAATAATCTGCTCATACGTCTCAAGTTTTAAGCAAAATCTTTGTGAGGCTATACGGAATATTTTAAGCAATCGAATCAAATGTTCAATGAATATTCGATTACTAGACAAAGCCTTATTTTTATCTTTTTGCTGTTGAGTCAGTTCTCGTTTCGGTTTTCTTTTATGAGGCGTAGTGATGTTTTCGCCACCTTGAAATCCTTTATCACCTGAAAAAGGTTGAGATTTATCAAATTTTTGCTGAGATTGGCGAAACAATTTTATATCTGCTGTTGGCCCAGGAACACCTACTTCTACCTCAACAATATCTTTTCCTTCTGGCATCCCAATCATTTGGCTTTTCAAAGTATGTTGTCTTTTCTTACCAGAAAAATATTTTTGTTGTTCGGAGTCAGAATGTCTATATATTGGCTGTTCCAGGCTATCGACCAATAGCCTAAAATTAGTTAACACTTCTTGAACAAATAGTAAATCGCTCTCATTATTTGAGACTTGTTCTAATAAACTGGAGGGTAAGATATCTCTCAAAATTGGTATCCAGTCGTGAAATGTATCATTGGCTTCCGTTTTGGAAACCCCAAACAACATTCCTAATACTTGAAATGTCAGCATCTGTCTTAAATAAAATAAGCATAAACAAACTTGTTCTTGGATTGATAACAATTCTTTGCGACCACCACCAGCCGCATTAATTCTTATTTTTCGGCTTTGGAGTTTTGTTTTAATTTCTTGGTGACGCTTTATCGCGCAATTTAACAGTGATTGCAACTGTTCGTAACTAATCCCTAAAATTTGTTTTGTCCGGTGGGGATATTTCTGGATATAATCAAAAACCATAACTAATATCGAAAAATGGTAGACGCTCAATTTAACGTTTTACCATTTTTATTTTCCTAAGTTAATATTTCGGACAAGTCTTTTGTGAGATAATCACTGCCAGCAACGGCTGTACCATCAGCAGTTGCGTACTTAACGCTAATTGTCTTCTCACTCATCGCATTGAGACTGACGGTGAAGTTCATGTAGGAAATACCGTCATGTCCTTCGGTAATAGTTTTATCTGCAATGAATAGTGCTGGCGGTTCGTCGTTATCTGCAATTGTCACTACACCTACAGCATCTTCTGCAATGGTAGCGTGAAGAGCATTATTTAGTTTCAGGAAGAAAGTTTCGTTGTTGGGGGTGTAGGTGAGGGTGCGATCATTGTTAATTATGATGCTACCGTTAGTTGGGGCTGCGCCTAGTTGTACTGTGCCTTGTGTGCTGTCATTAGCTAGGACGTTAATAGCTACAGGGTTTGCTTGGTCGGTGGTGGCTATGTCGTCGTTGGCGATCGGGGTAATGAGGTTGTCGTCAAGCAGCATGACGTTATCGATGATGATTTTCGCATCTTTGGCACCGAAGCCCAGGAGGTCGAAGTAGAGAGTGGCGGCGGTTCCTCTTGTGATGCTGCTGATGTCGATTTTGACGGTGCGGGGTGTGTTGAGGGCTATTTTGTCGCCGGATGCGATCGCGCCTGCTATCTTGACTTTGTTGCTGAAGTATGCATTGCCGGATTGCTGGAGGTTGAGGAGGGAGTCGGTTTGGGTGAGTCCGGTGGATGTGCCGAGTAGGGGGGTGAGGGTGTGTGCATTGAGGAGGGCGACTTCAAAAGCGTCGCTGGGGGCAAAGGTGTTGGTTCCTAGGTGGGTGTCAAGGATGGTGAATTGCAGGTATTTGGCGTGTTCTGGGATGATGAAGGATTGGGTGAAGTTGCTGTTGAATGGCGAGTCTTCGGTGAGGACGGCTTGTTGATTGAGAATGGTGGCTGCACCGCGTGTTGTCCAGCCAAATTCGGGTTTGGTGGGGTCTGTTTGGTCGAAGTTGCCGTTGGTGATGTCGGCAAGGAGTATTGCTGTTAGTGTGCTTGCAGGGTATTCCCCCACTCTCCCACTCCCCCACTCCCCCACTCCAAGGAGCGGATGGCGTTGAGCATTTGCAGGTTGAGCCATGATGGTAATTTACGCACGCCTGGGGACAGGGTGTTGTTCATCAGGTCGTAGGGGTGTACCTTGGAGTCAAAGTGGCTACCATCGTTCGTGAGGGTGGCGGTGAAGTTGTTGCCGATGAAGGTTTTAGTGCCGTTGATGGTTTGGATGTATCGGTCGAAGCCTGGGTTGCCGTTGATTATACCTAGTAGGTGTCCGGTTTCGTGGAGAATGGTGGTAAGCAGGTCGTATTTGCCAAAGGCTTCGCCTGTGGTGGCGCGGTAGGCCGTGTCAGTGAGGGAGGAGGAGAATTCGGTGTTTTCCCAGGGGGTGGGGTCGATGAACCAACCGATGCCGTTGGCGTTGTGGTCGATGAGGATGGTGCCGCTGTTGGGGCGACCTTGCGCGTTATAGGTGGTGATTTGGGCTTCGGCGTTGTTGCGTGAATAGGCAAAATGGTAAATTTTACTTATCGCCGATGTTTCCTAGCCGCCTATCCCAACGATGAAAACGAAAGCCCAGTACAAAGTTAAAAATTGGAATGCTTATGATGCAGCCCTCAAACAACGAGGCAGTATAACTTTCTGGCTGGACGAAGACGTAATCGAGCAGTGGTGCAACCAGCAAAAAACGGGGAAAAAAGGAGCATCGAATTATTACTCAGATACGGCGATTGCCTTCGGCACTGCCCCTTAGGGCAATCGCTACAATGGGAACAATTCAATCAGTGTTTCATTTACCTGGGCGGCAAGCAGAAGGATTTTTAGAATCACTGTTTATGCTTATGGGGATTGAGCTAGAAGTCCCGGATCACTCTACCTTATCTCGTCGTTTAAGCAAGTTGTCAGTAGAACTACCAGTTCTACCAAAGGATAAACCTGTTCATGTTGTGGTGGATTCAACTGGCGTAAAAGTTTATGGTGAGGGCGAGTGGAAAGTTCGCACACATGGGGTTGGTAAAAGGCGGACATGGCGCAAGTTGCATTTAGGCGTTGACTCAGAAAGTGGTGAAATTCTGGGTGCGGTGGTGACTACTAATGATGTCGCAGATTGTGAGGTGCTACCAGACATATTGGAGCAGATAGATTCGCCAATAAGCCAAGTATCTGGTGATGGTGGCTATGACACATTCGGCTGTTATGACACAATTGCTGAACGAGGAGCAAAAGCGACAATTCCACCTCGCAGCAATGCCAAAATCCAACAACACCCACATTCTCAAGCACAGCCACATCCTAGAGATGAAAACCTGCGCTACTGTAACCAAGTGGGACGTAAGCAATGGAAACAAGAGTCTGGTTATCATCGCCGTTCTTTGTCCGAAACTGCTATCTTTCGGCTCAAAACCATCTTTGGTGGTAAGTTGCGACGACGCTTTTTTGATAATCAGGCTGTCGAGTTATTCCTACAATGTGCCGCACTTAATCGCATGATTCAGTTGGGCAAGCCAGACAGTTACAAAGTGGAAAACTAACTTCTGCTCTCATGCCGGATTGGTGTGTCATTTTTTCCTTTCATGCAACAAAGCCTTGTCATTGTCCAGGAGGGGGAGGAATAATCTCAATGCCGTACTTAGGTGCAGTGGTGAGGATTTTATCTAAGTCTTCAGGACTCAATGGTGGGGCAGATGTAATTTGACCATTCACCGCCTTTCCAACTTCGGCAATAAATTTCTCAAATCCAGCAGGTGTCACCCAAACTAACAGTTTGGCAGGTACAGAGGTCATATTAGTAAATCGGGCATTGCTGAATGAAAGGATGAATTGATTTATATAGGTACAATTTGATACTTTA
>NZ_JCACKA010000032.1:0-4673 GCF_059505145.1 Mojavia sp. | reverse complement strand
GCAGGGGTGGTTTGAGCGATCGCGCTGGTGGATAGGAGCAACTGCTATCGGCTGGACTGGAATTGCAGTAGCCATAACTATTTTGACCTACACCCATGTTGCCGGGCCAGTCAGTCAAGCTGATGGTACTGTTGTTCAAACAAGCCTTTGGAATAATGCTGGGGCGATCGCCCGTTCTGTCTCTGGCGTACTCATAGCTGCTTTGCTTATGGGAATATGGCAATCTTTAGCACTGAGATTTCCGTTGTTTAAAGCTCTGTTGTGGATAGTTATGAACGTTTTGGTGTTCTTGATTGCGTCAGTAATTATGATTTTCTGGGTAAGGGGTGCTGGTGGAATGTTTGGTATTCCCGTATTTCTTGCTGCTTATTCACCTGTGTATGCAGCCATTAGTGGGTTGACCATTCTCCGACTGCGAACTTCAGGCTAAAATCAGCTTTGCATCTTTAAAATAATTAGAAACTGACTCATCAAAACAAAAAATTTCTACCAAAAGATAGAGATTAACTGCTTGACCATCCACTGGCTTAACTTGACAATACCTGTGTTTGCACTTACACAAAAACTACTAATTGTTAAAAACTCTATGAGTAAAGTTTATCTGCTAACCGGAACGTCAATAGGATGCGGTCGCACCCTAGCAGAAGCGGTCTTAGAACGCAGTGACAAGGTTGTGTTGACGGCAAGAAAACCTGAACAAGTTGCTCCTTGAAGGTATCAATGCAGAAATCTGTTGAGCAGCGTATTGCAAGTATTATCAATAATCTTTTGCCAGCGACCGCACAAGAAGGTAAATTTGGTGAACCGAAAACTTTAGACGAACGGTTAGCGCATCACCACACGCCAGGCATTAGTATTGCTGTGATTAACAATTTTGAAATCGAATGGGCGCGTGGATTTGGTGTTTGTGAAAATGGAACAAATCATCAAGTTACACCAGAAACATTGTTTCAAGCAGCCTCAATCAGTAAGCCTGTCTTTGCATTAGCAGTTATGCGTTTGGCACAAGAAGGACGCTTGGATATTGATGAAGATGTCAATACTTATTTAACTTCCTGGCGTGTGCCAAAGATCGGTGACTGGCAACCTCGGATCACGTTACGCCATTTGTTGAGCCATACTGCTGGCTTGACGATACATGGTTTTCCTGGCTATCCCAAATCAACCCCATTGCCAACTCTCATTCAAATACTCAATGGTGAACCTCCGGCTAATATCGAAAAAGTAGAGGTAAATATAATCCCTGGGTTGCATTTTCGCTATTCCGGTGGCGGTATGACAGTTGCTCAACAGGTTTTGGTTGATTTACTGGGGCAACCTTTTCCAGAAATTATGCGTGAATTAGTGCTTGAGCCTTTGGGGATGACAAATAGCACTTATCAACAGCCACTGCCGGACGATTGGTTAACTAAAGCCGCAACTGCACATTCTTGTTCTGGTATCCCTGTTGAAGGTAAACATTACGTTTATCCTGAAATGGCAGCCGCCGGCTTATGGACAACTCCATCAGATTTAGCCAAACTTGCGGTTGAAATGATGAGAGTCTTGCATGGTTGTCCTCCATCTGTGTGGAATAAACAGACGCTAGAGCAAATGTTACATCCTCAACAGCCAGGGCAAATACAAGGAGCTAATGATGAGTTTATCGGATTAGGCAATGGATTATTTGTTGGATTAGGATTCTTTGCAGGTGGTGGAATTGGTGATGGCTTCTACTTTTTTCATAGTGGTCATAATGAGGGATTTTGCTCACTGATGCGTGTTTATGCCCATATAGTTCAAGGGGCTGTTGTCATGCTCAACTCCAATCAAATTCAACTGATTCCCGAAGTTATGCGCTCGCTGGCACTGGAGTATGACTGGCCTGATGCCTTTGCAAAGGAAAAAACGCTCATTGGGCTAGTACAAGCTGATAGATATTGTGGTTTGTACTCAACCAAGGCAGGTTTGCAGTTTCAAGTAATGATTCAGGACGGAAATTTGTTTGTTCAATGTCAGCAGCAACCACCATTACAGTTCTTTCCTACCTCGGAGCTAGAATTTTTTGCCAAAGCTGTAAATACAAATATTTGTTTTGCACAAGATGACACAGGCAACATTACAGCTATGACGTTAAACCAAGCAGGTATTACCAGTTTAAGACAACAAGCTGACCAAACTATTCGAGCCGAAAAACAAAAAGGAGATTAGACTCGTGAATCTTCCATATACTGGGGGTTGTCAATGCGGAGAGATCCGTTACGAAATCCACGCCCAACCTTTAACTCTTTACTTGTGCCATTGCAAAGAATGTCAAAAGCAATCATCCAGTGCCTTTGGAATGTCACTTACTGTACTACGAGATGCTGTCGTTATTACTCAAGGGCAGCCAAAAGCTTGGACTCGCAAAGCTGACAGCGGACGTGAAGTCAAAAATATTTTTTGTGGTAACTGCGGAACGCGGTTATTTCACGAGCGCGCTTACAGCAGTGGTACGATCAACGTTAAAGCTGGAACGTTAAACGATACAAGCAATTTACATCCAGTTGGCAACCTTTGGACTCGCAGCGCCCAGCCTTGGGTAGCGATTTGCGACCAGATGCTTAACTATGAAGGGCAACCAGATGATGTGCATCTTTTATGGGACAGATGGAAACAACAGAGTTCATAGATTTTGCTGAAGGATTTATCCCAAAACAAAATTTTAGACAATTTTGCAAATTTTTCGAGAATACGCTAGTTTTTCAGTAAAATAAGCGAGTTTTTTCATCATAAATACACTGTTCGGGTCTTGGGCATAGTCAGCAAATGGGCCTCGGTACTCGAATCCATAACGTGTGTACAAGGCTCTTGCTGCGGCGAACTCACCAACAGCACCTGTTTCCAAATACAGGCAATTATAACCACGCCGTTGGGCTTTGTTAATGATATGTTCTAGAATCCTGGAGGCTACACCTTTACGACGGTGAGCCTTGGCAGTACGCATTGATTTGATTTCACCACTAGTTGAACAGAGTTCTTTCAATGCCCCGCATCCAAGTAATTCTTCGCCATCCCAAGCAGTCCAAAAAGTAATATAAGGCGAACGCAATGCCTCTATATCAAGAGCATGAACACTTTCAGGCGGGGTAATCTCATACATACTGTCGAGATGTTCTTGCAACAGGTCAGCGATTTTTTTACCTGTTAGGTCATCTTCTCGAATTTGCAATCAACTCATCTCCTTGGATTTTTGGGAAATTTAGTGCTTAATTCTGAATTATAATGAGGTCTAGACTGCTTGAAGCTGTTTTTCAATTGCATCACACGCCACCTTTACCCCATCTTCTGCTTGTATAATACTGGCGATTTTTGTAGCTTTTGCTGCATAGTTGGGATTTTCTAACAGTTCACGTAATTTCTTGGCCACCCTGACAGATGAATAGCTTTGACGCGGAATCGTCCGCGAAATCCCTAAGTGTTCAACTCTGGCTGCATTGTCCGGTTGGTCATGGCTGTACGGCATCACTAATGTTGGACGACCTGCCCGTAAAGCTTGAGCAGTAGTTCCAATTCCACCTTGATGCACAATTGCACAAGCACGCCCAAAAATTTGAGAGTATGGTGCATAGCTTACGGCAATAACGTTTTCTGACAGGTTTTTCGGTGGTAGATTTTTCCCAATCAGTAAAACAGCGCGACGGTTTAAGAGTTTCGCGGCTTCAATGCTTTCTTCATAAAATCGACCCGGAGCCATAACTGCCGCTGACCCTAAAGTAAAAACAATTGGTGGTTCACCTGCATTCAAAAATTGCTCCAGTTGGGGTGTCAACTTTGCCCTATCTTCACTACCATCGTAAAATGCAAACCCTGCGCTCACCGTATTTGTTGGCCAGTCTGGTTGAGGTTGACCCAAAACTGAAGAAAACAGTGCAATTACAAGATCTGGTGAAAATCTGTTCTCAATGAAGGGATTGTAATTGATGGGTGATAAACCCAGTTCACGCCGAAGTTGACGAATTGGTTCTGCCCAGGAATACTGACAAGCTTTGCAAAGTTGATTATGCTTCGATTTACAATTGACCCTAGTTTATACAGCTTTGCCAAGCTCGGAAACGCTGCTAAAACTGGTGGATCATAAACGGAGAAAAATGATAGAGGAACCATTGCACTCGATGCCCATCTCATTCTCAGTTTCTCTGCTACCAATGGAGTTATAATCACCCCCTCTCCTGAAAACATAAAATCTGCACTTTGAGCAACATTCAACAAGTCTGTATACATAGAGCATAAATTTGGATTTACCCACTGACGTACCATGTATTCTTGACCTGTTTTTCGATCCATCATTCGCGCCATCTCCTGTGGATCATTGATTGCTGTAAAATCGGGACGCATGGAATGAAACTCAAATCCTAACCCTTCAATTTTAGATTGATAAACTTGATGCGTTACAAAAACTACATCATGAGCGCGTTGCCGCAATTCTAGCGCGATCGCTATCATGGGATGTAAATCACCAAGCGTTCCCAACGTTGTCATCAGGATTCGGCTCACTTTCTTACCTCTTTACGAGCAACAGTATTTGCATATAATTATTGTCTGCTTACTCAAGGTCAATTCACTAGCATCAATATAGTTAAAATGCGCTCGCTCCCCCACTGCCCACCAATAGCCATCACGCGACCCCAACAGTTTCACGTTCATGAACTGAC
>NZ_JCACKA010000031.1:0-4686 GCF_059505145.1 Mojavia sp. | reverse complement strand
AAGCCCAAAACCTTTAGCTGGCTTGGTTTACAGGCGATTGTCGCCCCTTGAACTCTGCGTGGCACTTCATGACAAACTCTTTAGCATTATGCCTAAAAGCTGATAATGTTAGTTTAGATATTTATTGGCAAAATGTGAAACTGCTTTAGATGTAGAAAAGCTGTCATTGTATTGCAAAAATTTCCTGGGAATTAAAGTTCTCGTTAATGAGAATTAAATGATGCCGTAGTTTGGAAACGTTTAATCACATGGGAGAGGCACGATGTCTGCACTACCCACACCGCTTGGATCAAATAGATTACTCATTCGCAAATTTCAGCAATCTGACCGTGAACCGTTTACCCAGTTCTTGATCAACCCTGAGGTGACTCGATACCTCTCTTTTCCTGAGACATTCAAGATTGTTGAGGAGAAGGCGACACATTCCTTTGTCGGCTGGTGTGGTGTGAATTCTTTAAATGAGCAAGCGATAGAGATTTCATACACGATAATGCCGGAATATTGGAGTAGAAGCATTACTACAGAAATAGCCCAAACTCTCAGTTCATATTTGTTTGAGCAAATGGATATCAAGACCGTCAAGGTATTTATCATGCCTGGGCACGAGGTATCTAAGCGCGTTGTAGTGAAGGTGAGCTTTCAGGACATGGGTTTACTAGAGAACCCAAATTTTGTAGAGAAGATCCATCAGTACGCTCTGATCAGTACCCCTAGATCAAGTAGGGCAACTCGTTGATCCCTCCAATCGAGCAAGAGAGATTAATATGAACAAGGTTTTGCAGAATCAGATTGATGTGCTAATTGTAGGCGCTGGCCCAACCGGACTCACCCTTGCCTGTGAGTTACTCCGGCGTGGGGTAAGCTGCCGCATCATTGATAAAGCTCCGGCACCTGCAACAACGTCTCGTGCTTTGGGACTTCAGCCGCGCACACTAGAACTGTTCGACACAATGGGTCTCATCGACCAGGTGTTATCTACCGGAGGTCCTGTGTTTGATGCAAACTTCTATGATGGCGAGCGATTGCTACTCACGCTCAGCACTGCGGGGATGCAGAAGCTAGATACACCTTACCCCCAGGTTTGGATCACGCCGCAGGTTAACGTCGAGCTAGCGCTCACCACACAGCTTCATCACTTGGGCGGTGCAGTTGAACGTGCCTGCGAGCTAGTGGACTTCCGTGAAGCTGGCTCCCAAGTTATCGCGACGGTCAAACATGATGATAGTGATGCGAGCAGAACCGAGGAGATTGGGGCGAACTGGCTCGTTGGCTGTGATGGCGCTCATAGCCAGGTGCGGAAAACCTTGGGGGTTCAGTTTGAAGGCAGCACCTATGAGGAAAAGTTTCTCCTCGCTGATGTAGAACTTGACTGGAAGCGCGAGCGCGAGCGAACGCACACCTGGTTTCCGGCGGAGGGTATGTTTAGCATCATTCCCTTGCCCAACAGTCAGCAGTGGCGCATCTTCGCTGTTGTGGAAGGAGAAACCGTACTGCCTGTGTCGCTGGAGTTATTCCAGCAACTCTTTCGGGAACGCACCGGCGACACCAAGACGACCCTTAGCCACCCAACCTGGCTGTCAAGCTTCACCATTAACCGACGCATGGTTGATCGCTACCGAGTCGGGCGGATATTTCTGGCTGGCGACGCTGCCCACATTCACAGTCCCTTTGGTGGGCAGGGAATGAACACCGGAATTCAGGATGCGTACAATCTCGCCTGGAAACTGGCACTTGTAATTACTGGTCAGTCCCCGGAGCATCTTTTGAATACGTATGAAGAGGAACGCTTGCCGATCGCCCAACGGGTACTCGCTCAGACAGACACAAACACGAAAGTCCTGGTCTCTAATCATCCTATTATGCAATTCTTGCGCGAGCAAATCCTGACCTTAAATTCAGTCCAAAGCTATTTGACTCGACGCGGCTCACAGCTTTTCATCCACTACCGCAAGTCATCACTCTCCCGCTCCTATCAAGAATTGCTAATTGGTAAAACGAGGTTGTCGAACTCACGTCAGGGGTTCAGTCTGATGAAATGGCTCACCTTTCGGTTTGGACCTCAGGCGGGCGATCGCGCACCAAACCGAAAGTGCATTCGGGCAGCATCTTATGAGGAAACCAGCCTGTTTCGGGAGTTTCGCGGGACGCACTTCAGCCTGTTGCTGTTCGACGGACTGAATCACTCACAGACAGGATACACGAACCTTGTGAAGATAGCCCACCGAGTGGAAGCGCTGCTTGGGAACGTGGTTAAAACCTACATCATTGTCAGCACCGACAAAGTGTCGCAGCAACTGGATTGGAAGGGTTCTGTGTTGCTCTCTGAGTCAGGCACGCTGCACAAACAGTATGGTGCTAATGCAGAGTCACTCTACCTGATTCGACCAGACGGCTACATCGGCTTCCGGAGTCAGCCTGTTGCAGCAGAGCCGTTGCTGGAGTACCTCAGCCATCTGTTCAAGCTCGATAACAGGCATCTTTTTCAGAAATTAGAAGAACAGGAAGTAGCAACTAGCGTATAACGTCTAATATAAATTGAAAATTTCTCTTGCCCAGTAACCGTTTCATCTCTCACCCCACCTTTGATACCCCTCTGCCAAATTTGGCAGAGGGGATGGGGGAGAGGGCAGGGTAAGAGTTTTAAGCTAAAACAGTTCATTATTGTTTGGGCTAACTCACATTAGAGATATATGCGGCACAGCAACGTTTAAAGGAGGTAACCCATGACAGAGGCAAACGAACTGCATGTCGTCATTGGAGCCAGTGGTGGAACTGGCAGTGCAATTGTGCGTGAACTGATTGTACGAGGAAAACGGGTTCGTGGTGTGAACCGCAGCGGTCATGCCAATGTTCCCTCAGTGGTTGAAATGCTTAAGGCAGACGCGACCAATCCAAGTCACATGCGTGAGGTCTGTCAAGGGGCAACAGTGGTGTATAACTGCGTTAACCCGCCGTTCGCTCAATGGACTGAGATATTTCCATCTGTGATGGAAGCGACAATTGAAGGTGCCGCTGCCGCTAATGCCAAGTTGGTATTTGCTGATGACACCTGGATGTACGGCAAGGTAGACGGACCCATGACCGAGGACTTGCCTTCCAGACCAGTCAGTAACAAAGGAGTACTGCGTGCCTGGTTAGCGGAAATGCTGTTTTCGGCTCACAGCAAGGGTAAGGTGCGGGCAGTCATTGGTCGGGGTGGAGAGTTGTACGGTCCAATTGTCGAGTCGGTGCTGGGGCAGAACTTGTTTGGAGCCGCACTGGCAGGCAAGAAAGTAACATGGATTGGCGATCTGGATGTACCATTGACGCCTCTATTTATTGACGATTTTGCGAGAGGACTCGTGACACTGGGTGAGCATGATGAGGCGATCGGGCAGGTATGGCATATTCCCACAGCTGAGCCGATCACGGGACGGAATTTTATCCGTATGATTTTTGAGGAGGTTGGAAAAGTTCCGAAAGTCACCGCTTATAGCCATCGATTCGTGAAAGCACTCGGATTGTTTTGGCCTCTAGCACGGGAAGGAGCAGAAATGGTGTACCAATTTGAAAGACCCTTCATTATAGACAGCAGTAAGTACAAACAGACCTTCGGTGAAAGCGCAATTACTCCCTATCAAGAAGGGATTCGGCAGACGATTAATTGGTATCGCGGCAGATCTGAATACAGTTCCGATGAGCAGCATAGGTCACACCAAGAATCTTGAAGACGAATTCAGCTAACGAAAATACGCTTAAACTGAACTTCCCCCCATCCAAAAAGAGTTAACTCTTTTCCAGAGCGACAATCATCGGTTTTTTGAATCACTCTTACGCTCTTACAATTGTCAAAGGGTCTTGCGTTCGCGTAGCGTGTTCCTTTGCGACTCAGCGTATTTGAGGCGTTGATCCGCCAATTTTTAACTTACCCTAGTTGTACCAATAGTTCCAGGGCTTACATGGGTACACTAAGACCTTGCACCCAGAGCTAGATTGATTGCCTAGTAAGGATTTAAGGGCTGTTTAGTACATTTGCGCCGGGGAAGTTGAGCTTAAATCCTTACTTCCACCACAGCAAAAGGAGGTTTCGGAATAAATGCATCAAAAATTTATATAAAGTGTATATATATGTAGAGTAGCTAGTGCTTCGCAAAAGTGTTAAACAGCATTACCTACCCAAACGCTTGTGGTGAGCCATCTATGGTTTTGAGATCGCAAGCGTTTCTTAATTTTTGATTGATGCTGACGGAGATTCCACGAATTTAGGATTAGGTGGAATGAGGCAATGAAAATTTCTACCTCTGCCAATAGCTCTTGGCAGAGGTAGGCATCACCGTGGTCGGGATTATAGCGATATAGTCCTGCTACCCGACCACGGTGATGCCCTAAACTGTAAAAGTTTCACCAATAACACTAGAGAAGCTAAAACTCGTAGCAGAATTAGTGGCACTAGTAATCAACTCGAAGTTCTTTACGAACATATCTATCGTTCCCTTGCTTAGTGTATAGAAGCCAGAGGTGTTTGGAGCATTTGAGACTGTATAACTTCCAGCACCCAAAACTAGCTTATCTGTGTCATCTTCACCATCAAAACGGCCAGTTCCGAAGCCTTTAAGAACGTCATTGCCATCGCCGAGAAGGACAATACCTAAGCCTTCAAGGGGCGACAAGAGAGCTAAAGTGCTTGCTGTATAAGCTTCATAGCTC
>NZ_JCACKA010000030.1:0-4744 GCF_059505145.1 Mojavia sp. | reverse complement strand
GCCAGCAATATTTACAGAGCAAGCTTCTTTTCCTTACTTGGATGCACTCACAACAGTTATGAGTTTTACCGCCATGTGGCTCATAGCTCACAAGCGGATTGAAAGTTGGTATTATCGGGACGCTAACGCCGCGCAGAACATTAGAGCAGAAGGCATCAGAATGATAAAGGCGGAAGGTTCAGTCGTCTCTGCTGTAGGAGGGGAGGTCAGACCAAAACTAGGGCGAAAGTCTAAGTTGCGGCACTCGCCTGTGAGTACAGAAGCCCAGCCTTCAGGGGAAGCCAAGGCGGGGTAGTTCACCCATAAAAACTAGCTTGGTCATCTCGTCTAAAAGTTCATCACTGTACATCTGTTTTTTCCTCTAGTTGAGTACTTGAGCGATCGCACCCCCAAACCGTGATCGCCCTTTTCTTTTAAGAATATGATACAAAGGCTGATCCCCGAATGGTATTTGTTCTGGTGGAGTAGAAGCTGGTAGCGTCCAGGGGCGCTTGGGTTTTGCAATCTGACATTAAAGCTTGCACTATGAAAAGCTAATCTATATGTTTTAACCTGAACCAGCGAAAAGTTAACCCTCCCCCATAACAAGTCCCTCGATGGTATGTGCTTGTACGATAGGTTCTAGTTCGTCAACGATTCGGCAGGCGAAGTGCTTTCGGTACTCTTTTGGTATAGTCTGGTAGTAAGCACGAGTAAACTGGAGATCGTGCCGCTCTGCATTTTGGGCATCTGGAGCATCAACACCAAGCACTAGCACCGGGCGCGATTTTTGGGATTGGTTGGCAGTACCCCGATGAATGCTCAATGCTGAACGCACAGATATATCTCCACGCTTGGGCATCTTCCTCACAGCGCGCTCTTGGTATCGGTTGATTAGAGATTTAGGCGGAAACATTTCGTGCTGAAAGCCGATTGGCCAATCCCACTGGGTGCCGGGTGCGATCTCGAAAGGCCCCATATCCTCTTCAACGTCCACGGTTGTCAAGTTGAAGGCGAGCGAGTTGAGCCTCCGTCCCGTTAAGGTGGCATCAGGTGCGGGAAAGTCACGATGCCAGGGCTGATTCATGGAACCAGGAAGAGGCACGTCAAACCCAATCTCAACGATTTTGTAGTTCTCACCAAGAACAGCTTTTGAGACTGCCACTACCCAAGGATGTGTTACGAGATCGAGAAACCCCCTGATTCTTTCTGGGTGAATTTCTACGTAGTATCGGTTAGGGCCACGTCCTACCACTCCACCAGGACGCGTGAGCGATTCACATAAGAGAACTTCAATATCCTCACCGAGGCGATCTGCCCACGTTGGCTCGAACGCAGCTTTCAACCCAATTATCCCGTCGCCGTAAAGTCCGCCCATTATAGTGGCAGTATCGTACTGCTCATCGAGCGCGGTTGGGGGGATCTGTTCTTTTTTCTCGGTTTGGATGGTGTTTGTGTATTCAAGGGCAACTTTGTGCGCGGTGGTATTCATCCCAATCTCTTGATGAAAGTATGTTCAAAAAATCAATAACAGGGGTGTCGTGGTCAGAAGAAGCAGGGGAGCAGGGAGCAGGGAGCAGGGGCGAGGTAGTAACGGATCTTGTACTCTGACCAATTCAGAGCGTCTTAGAAAGACGGAGCTTGATACCCATGTTCCGCTCCGCTTCACGGCTTCAAGACAGGGATTGCTCCCCCTGCCCCCTGCCCCCTGCCCCTCCGCCTCTTCGGTCAGGATTATAGCGATATAGTCCTGCCCACGATCACCCCAAGAACTAAATAATAATTTCAGCTAGAAGAACGCAATTGGGCTATCAGCTTCTAAATAAAAGGGTTTGGGGCGATGAAATTCAGAAGATGCTCCTGTTTTTAACCAAAAAAGTGTAAATAAAATTAATAAATACTTCTGCTGTGGCCGCCATACATATCCAAGATTTGCGCTGCAATGTCATCTTGACTCAACCAACTGAAATCCATCTCTAACAAGATTTGAGAGATGAGCTTGCCCATCTCAAAAGCTGAAACACCCTACACCGATTTATTCGTGAAGTACCACTCAGGGTTTGGGCTGTTTCCACATTCCAGCTTCATAAGCGATTGCATGATTGCACTGCGCGCTCCTCGCAATCACTTCTACTTGTTCTTTCTGAGGGTACAGGTTTTTGGTTAAAGGTAGTGCAAACATCATAGGGTTAGAGCTACAACCAAACTTTAACTACTCACTGGTGGATCAATGAACACAACAACTCCCGACGAATCCGGTTCTGGAATGACTGATGAAGATTGGTTCAGCTTGGGAAAATCTGATGCCTGGGCTGGAAAACCCAAAACACCACCCCAACAAGATGTTGAAGCAGCGAGTATGTATGAACTCGGTTACTCTGAGGGAAAGATTGAACACCCGCCAACTCAAACGCCTTTAATACAACAGTAGTTAGAGATTGGTCTAGCTTTAGACAGTATCATCCACAAAGCCGCACTCAGGGCAATCCCAATGCACCCTTGAGGTGTACTTAGATTCAAACTCATAGCCACATTGCGGACACTTACCAGTAAAAATCGGATGCCAATCAAGCAATTCTAACTGTTGCTGTTGTGTCCAGCGTGGGCGAGGCTGTAGAATCAACTCGCCGTTGTAATAGGTTGCTCCCTCTGGCTGCCATAGTTCCTCAATTTGGGCAGTTGAGTCTTCTTGAAAGTCGATGCAGCTATCCCCGTCTACTCCCGTTGGATGGACAGCACAGACTATGTGAGGATTATGGGCATACAGCAGACAGTAATTACAATTGAGAATTTTCGGCATATTACCAGTTATACATCGGGCTTTTGTTTTTGAGAATATTGAGCGAGCGCCAAGTGTAAAAGTATTAAATTTATCCCAAAAATTAATAAATTGCAGTACTCAGCTTGATAAACTACTTGAAGTTAATTAGAGTAATAGTGCCAATCTTGGACAGATGCAAATAGAAGAAATTTTAGCCCAGCTAGAAAATAATACTAGAGAATTTCCGCGTTTAGCGTTAGAAAGAGCTATTGAAGAACGAGAAGCTATAACTCCTATATTAATAGAAACCTTAGAAAAACTGAGTAATAATCTAGAAGAGCTACTAGAGAAATCAGACTATATTTTACATATTCATGCCTTATATTTACTGGCACAATTTAGGGAAGTATCAGCATATCTTACAATAATCAAGTTTTTTTCAGTTCCCGGAAATATTGCATTAGATGTAACTGGAGACATAGTAACTGAGGATTTATGCAGAATACTCGCTTCCGTTAGTGGAGGAAATATTGAGCCGATAAAACAACTTATAGAAAATCCAGAAGCTAATGAATATGTTAGGGGTGCTGCATTAGAAGCATTATTGGTTTTAATAGCTCAAGAAGTCATCACTAGAGAACAAGTCATACAATATTATGTCAGAAGTTGAGAGCGATCGCTGCTGTTAAGGCTGGTGATTATCCTATCAACACTTGAACAGTCAACTTGTACCTTGTGCCATACCTGCTTCAAGATTTTTGTAATTTGTCCGGAAAGTGGAGAACTCTCGCTGTATCTGACTACATACCAAAATCACTATACGTAAACTAGGAGACAACAGCCTATTCGTCTCCCATATATGTAGGACTGTAAAGCTCTTCTTTGAAAGTACTGCTGTGGACTTGCTCCAAGGCAGTTTTTTATTGCACCGACTGCGGGAGCATTGTTCATTTGAACGAGTGCTGGAATATGTAAATAGTTGAAGTACGTTCCTCGTAGGGTTTTCCGTAGATATTGCTACTCATTCCACTTCAGTTGAGAATTCAAAAGAATCTAAATTAATACCAGTTTGAAAAAAGTAGTTGACAGATACACTGCTGTAGAGACTTTGCTCCCGCAACGTCTCTACTTAGGTTTAAGAGTTTGGGTACAGCCATTTGTAAGACAATCGAGTCAATTGAGGCATGACAATGTAAGTGAGTAAACACAAAACAATGCCAACAGTAATCAGTTGTGCAAGTAGCCCAGGAACAGGTGCAAGCAAAAGAGCTAAAGCGTATCTCATCGTTGATAGCGTTACGAATACTGCTAACCAAGTAAGTAACACCATTATTTAAAATTAATCTTTAGATATATAGTTTGTTTATATAATTAGTTCAGTAATTTCACGCTAGTATTATTACTAGCTGAGACAATGGCTCAACAATACAAGTTAATAACTCGAAGCTTAGATTTCGATGGTGACGGAATATTTGACAGGGTAGTTAACTATACATACGATGCCAAAGGTAACCTGATATCCGAAAACTCTGGCTTTATAATGACTTTTACATACGATACTAAAGGTAACCTGACATCCGTAATAGATGACCACAATGCTGATGGGCAGCCGGAATCTATAACTAGTTATACTTATGACGCTAAAGGAAGAAAGACAAGCGTAATTTTTGACGAAAATGGTGATGGCAAGCCTGATGCTATAGGTAATTATACTTATGATGTTAAGGGGAACCTCATATCTGCTATTCACGATCACGCTCTTGATGGAAAGCCTGATTCCATAACGACTTGTACATATGACAACAAAGGGAAGCTCACATCCCAAATTGAGGACTTCAATGGCGATGGAAAGCCTGATTCCATAACGACTTATACATATGACAACAAAGGGAAGCTCACATCCCAAATTGAGGACTACAATGGCGATGGAAAGCCTGATTCCATAACGACTTATAGAATCCATTTGGGATCTTTAACGACGAGCTAAGATCAAAAATAAATGCC
>NZ_JCACKA010000029.1:0-4816 GCF_059505145.1 Mojavia sp. | reverse complement strand
AACTCTACTACAAAGCGCCCTCTCTCTTCATACTCTTCTTTTGGCTAAGGTATTGCAATATAGTATTCTGCTTTGAGATATAGTTTCGTAGCCAACTGCTGTAGCATAAACAGGCCAAAAGTTTTATAAACAGTTTAAAATTTATTTAGTGTTGTGAAAGCGCTTCTGTTATAAACTCCTAAAACACTACCCAGTCTGATCGCACCTGTTAAATCTACTAAAGTATTTACTTGAGACTCCTCTACAGAGAAGGTTAGGGAGGATAAATTCGGATCTGAACCGTATTGAGACAAAAAGAGCAAGAAAAACACAGTTTACGCAGTATAAGCAAAATTTTGTCTCAACTTTTATCTTCTGAAAGTCTTGTTATTCCAATTCGTAATTCACTGTCCAAAGCTACACTTACTGGGTTTACGTAATTGGTAATTAAAAAAGTCAGATTTAATCTAGGTTTTCAGATCGGTATCTAAATTACAGCTACAAATTATTCTCCCCTGCTCCTCTGTTCGCCTACCCGCCTGTCTGCTGCCCATGTACAGCGACCTGAAAACGAAGAATTTAGCTTGTAAACTTGTCTCTACTCAATTGGGGGTGGGTAGAGTTTAACTTGGTCTGATGGCAGGGTGATCACATTAAAAGCTTTCCAATTGGTTGTAACGTACTTAAATTTACCAATACCGAAGTCTTTATTAGTAGTCCAGTTGTCCCACTGTGCAGTTAAATTCAACCAATAATCGCCTCCGTCACTAAGAACATAGCGAGCCTTAGAGCGATCGTCAGGTTTGTTAAAATCATCCACCACAAGTCGAGCTTGAACTGTGGTAAACATTCCCATAACATCAATGGGATTAATAGATGCCCGAACAGGTGGCCAAAAGTGGAAGTTGTAACCATTACCTGCTTTGACAGAGATACTTCCGTCAGACTCATATCTAATATTGGCTGGTTGATTGATGTCCCCTATGAAATCTTCCCTAAAGGCAGCACCATCTACTTTCACAGAACTTTGGAGAAGATGCCATTTTTTATCTGTCTTACTCAGATAGTAGGCTCTTATATTCTTAATTTGAACCCTAGTGTTAGTTGCCGGATTACCTTCAGACGCTTCATATAATTGTCCCCATGCTGTCATTGCTGTAAAAGTACCTGGATCAGCACTACCTACACGTGGCCCGGTAGCCCAATTGTAAGACAGAGGAACTCCATGCGGGATTCCTTCATGAGGTGGCTGCATGTCGTAAATGATAGTTTCAATGGAATTGATAAATCTAGTTGTTTTTCTAATACGTGAATATACTTCGTTTGGAAAACCGCAAGTAATTATCACAGTGATTATACATAGAAACAATGGTAAAATTTTAATTCGCTTAAAATTAAACTTATTTATAAATGTGGTATTTTCCAAGTTATTACGCCTACATACGTAAACATCTCAGTTGCTTTGATAACATAATATTTTTTATATGACAATTTATAATATTCATAACGTATTTATGCTGAGTAACAAAAAGTGTACTATTCTTACACTAAAAGTGGCTCAACACTCTGCACTTTCAATTCAGTCATGGGCGATTGCCCACAACCAAGCATAAAAATATAAGTCTTTGCGTCTCCCCCTTCCCGTGTCTCTGCATCCAGCATTTGAGAGCGCTAAAATTCCTCAAGGAGCATACAAAGGTAATCTTCCGATCCCAGAAACTGACCTACCGACAGTAGCAGTATCAAGGCTTTTACTAGCAAGTGACAAGGTAGATAAAAGTATTATCCAAAAAATTACTCAAATTATCTTTGAAAATCGTCGAGAAATAGCTAATGCTATCTCTCAAAAGCATCCAGAGGTGAAACCATTAGTGGCTACTATTAGTCAACCTAGTACTACCAATGGTGTAGGTATGCCTCCGATCCATCCGGGAGCGATCGCCTTTTATGAACAAGACCAACCTTCTTTTATTCAAGAACATGCTGACTATTTAGCTTTGATATTGACAGTTGCTCTTTTAATGTTTTCCTGGCTTCGTCAACTCAAGATATGGATAGAGAGTAGTAAAAAAAATGAAGCTGATGAATACATTGAATCAGCTATAAAATTGATGAATAAAAATTTGGGTGAAGTAGAGTTGAGGCAACAGCTACTTGATGAAGCTTTTAATGCGGCTGCTAAAGCTCTAATTGATGAGAGAATTTCCCAAGAATCATTCCGAACTTTCAACGAAGCTTACAAAACAACGCGGGAAACTCTAGAGCGCGAAAGGCAATTTGACCAACAGCAAACAGAACAAAAACAGAGGGAACTTGCTGCTAAATATATTAAAGCAATTGTTGAATTATTGCATGATAATAAACAAAGTAAAAATTTACTTCAAGAAAAATGTGATGAAATTCTTAAAGAAGTAACACAGAAGTTGATTCAAGAACAAATCTCCGAAGAATCATTTCGGACTTTTATTGAAGCTTATAAAACTACAAGAGATGCAATTGACCGAAATTAGTCAAACGATTTTGCGTGGTTTCAGCCTCTATTCCCACTTGCCCGCGAAATCCCACTCATGCCGGGGTGGGATGAGCTTAATTCTAATTCTTAGCAATTACAGCAGTTGCTTCAATTTCAAATAACATCGCATCTAGGGCTAGTCTAGGAACAGGAATCAATGTACAAGCAGGTGGTTGATTACCCCACATCGATTTCACTTCAGCCGTCAATATTGGTAGTTTAGATTCATCATGATTAACTATCAATACTGTAATTTTCACTACCTGCTCTGGACTTGCGCCACTCGCAGCTAATGCAGTCCGCAGATTTGCGAATGCTTGCTTGACCTGGGATGCAAAATCATCAACAGCGAGCTTTCCATTTTCATTCTCGCCACCTTGCCCTGAGATGTAAACAATCGTTCCTCCTGCTGGTGCATTGACTACATGGGTATAGCCATTTTCAGACGGGTCATATAACCCTGCGGGATTGATAAATTTAATTTCCCTATTCATGAGCAATTGCAAGAGTCAAATTTTCTGTGCATCTTAACCTTTTTCTGGATATTACCATTTCCTAACAATGTTAGTTCCCTGAAAACTACTTGAAATTGGCTCCACAGACTTTTGATCGCCCCAACCCCCCTTGAAAAGCAAAGCTGTTTCATTCCCTCAAAGTCTCAAAACAGACTTGCGTTGTGAATCAGAGTACTTGTGTGTACACCGTAGCTGTTAGGTAGGGGCAGAAAGAAATTTTAGTTTTTCCAAAAAGCCTGAATCATATTTCAATTCAGCAATGCCAAAAATGCAATTCATACATAATTATGATGTTTTGATCGCAAGTAGGCAGTGCCATCAAGTTTCACTAGCTGTAATGATTAAAAAAGTTCATAGTATTGTTGTTTGTATGTAAGGCGGATAACCGTGGCAAGGCGAGTCCGCCTGTTTATCTGAGCTTTGGATGAAAAGAGTTCAGATAGGAATTCTAAATTTTTGCTTTATTTGAATAATTGCCTACATCAAGGCGAATGCTTAGGACTGACATGATTACAGGTGCGATCGCTCCTTTAATATTCAAGCTATTATGTACTGGAAAACTATGCAGCATCAAATCTAAGGTTTTGCATGAAAGTAGCAGTCTTCAGTACCAAAGCCTACGATCGGCAGTTTTTGGAAGCTGCAAATTCTCCTAACCAAGAACGAACACTTGTCTTAACGGAGGGAACCTCCGCACGCCAGTGTCTTCATGAGTTGGTATACTTTGAACCCCGTTTGAATAAAGATACCGCTATCTTAGCCGCCGGATTTCCGGCGGTTTGCGTATTTGTGCATGACCAGGTTGACGCCTCAACTTTAGAGATTCTCGCTTCAAACGGAACTCGCCTGGTGGCGCTGCGCTGTGCAGGGTTTAACAATGTAGACTTAAAGGCAGCCGCAGACTTGGGAATTACGATTGTACGTGTACCAGCCTACTCACCCTATGGGGTGGCAGAACACGCTGTAGGATTAATTTTGAGCCTCAATCGCAAAATTCATCGTGCCTATAACCGTGTCCGGGAAGGCAATTTTTCCCTAGATAGACTGTTGGGGTTCAACTTGAATGGACGCACAGTAGGAATTATCGGCACTGGCAAAATCGGTCTCATTTTAGGACAGATTATGAAGGGTTTTGGCTGTCATCTACTGGCTTATGACGTATATCACAACCCAGAAATGGAGGCGTTAGGTGGAAAGTATGTAGAATTGCCAGAGCTATTTGCTAACTCTGATATTATTTCTCTACATTGTCCCTTGATTCCCGAAACCCATCACTTGATCAATATTGAGGCGATCGCTCAGATGAAATCGGGTGTAATGCTAATTAATACTAGCCGAGGAGCGCTGATTGATACCCAAGCAGTAATTGAGGGATTGAAGTCTGGCAAAATTGGCTATCTTGGTGTAGATGTATACGAGCAAGAATCACAATTGTTCTTTGAGGATTTGTCTGGTGAAATCATTCAAGATGATGTTTTCCTACACCTAACAACATTTCCCAACGTACTGATCACCGGACACCAAGCTTTCTTTACAGAAGAAGCACTGCATAATATTGCAGATACCACTATGGCTAACATCACTGATTTTGAACAGGGTCGCTCTTGCCCAAATGAACTGCGCTCTCAACCGGAAACTGGAGCTAAGGTAGCAGCCGACTAACACGACATCGCGCCCAGAACTTAAATTTAGAGGCTCATAGCTCAAGTTCACTCAAGTGGACTCAAATTTAAAAAGGGACAGGGTACGCAACAATAAGCTAATCGGCACTTAAGTTGCATAATAATAAGACGAAGCCGTTTCAAAGCAG
>NZ_JCACKA010000028.1:54248-200861 GCF_059505145.1 Mojavia sp. | reverse complement strand
CGTTGCAGCCCAATCAACAGGGAATTCTTCGTTGGTTCTGACAGTTAAAGCAGCAGTATAAGCAGCGATCGCTGTTTCAATGTTATCTGCCCTGTCTCCTTTGATTCTGTCATTGTAAGCAGCAGCGAGATTATTTTGCGTTGCAGCCCAATCAACAGGGAATTCTTCCCTAGTGTAGACAGTTAAAGCAGCAGTATAAGCAGCGATCGCTGTTTCAATGTTATCTGCCCTGTCTCCTTTGATTCTGTCATTGTAAGCAGCAGCGAGATTATTTTGCGTTGCAGCCCAATCGACAGGTAAAGCTTCCTTGGTTCTGACAGTTAAAGCAACAGTATAAGCAGAGATCGCTTTTTCGATGTTATCTACCTTTTCTTCTTTGATTCTATTGCTATAGGCATTGGCGAGATTATTTTGCGTTGTTGCCCAATCAATAGGTAAAGCTTCCTTGGTTCTGACAGTTAAAGCAGCAGTATAAGCAGAGATCGCTGTTTCGATGTTATCTGCCTTATCTCCTTTGATTCTATTGCTGTAGGCAAGAGCGAGATTATTTTGCGTTGTTGCCCAATCAACAGGGAATTCTTCCCTAGTGTAGACAGTTAAAGCAGCACTATAAGCAGAGATCGCTGTTTCAATGTTATCTGCTCTGTTTCCTTTGATTCTGTCATTGTAAGCAGCAGCGAGATTATTTTGCGTTACAGCCCAATCAACAGGGAATTCTTCCTTAGTGAAGACAGTTAAAGCAGCAGTATAAGCAGAGATCGCTGTTTCGATGTTTTCTGCCCTGTCTCCTTTGATTCTCTCTCTGTAGGCATTGGCGAGATTATTTTGCGTTGCAGCCCAATCAACAGGGAATTCTTCGTTGGTTCTGACAGTTAAAGCAGCATTATAAGCAGAGATCGCTGTTTCGATGTTATCTGCCCTGTCTCCTTTGATTCTATTGCTGTAGGCATTGGCGAGATTATTTTGCGTTGCAGCCCAATCAATAGGTAAAGCTTCCTTAGTGCAAACTTTTAGCACAACTTCATAACCAGTAATAGCAATTTCCATATTGCTGGCTTTGTTAGCCCAGGGGAATTGCTTAATAATATTGCTAAATTCGACAATAACTGCTGCTAAGTATTCTGCCTCATCTGCTTGGACTTTTCTCAGTATATTTGTCCCCCAACAGCGCAATATTTCTGCTAACGCTCCGTCAAGTTTACCTATATTTTTTGCTAGTAAGGGGTAAACTACCTGGCAATTACCCATACTGTTTTCAGTTACTTGTAATACCTCCATCAAGAATTGAAAATATGCTTTTATCTCCTCCTCACCTAGGGATTGCAAATCTACTGTAGTATCTAGATTCAACGCTTCCATTGGTTGCATTGCCAAACCTTGCAACCAATTCGCTGTTTTTTCATCTCCCTGTTGCAAAAATATCTTTGTTACTGCTTCTACCGTCTGTAAGAAGCCAACATCTACTAATCCTTGGTTTGCTGCTAAAATCTCTCGGATTTCATCGTCACTACGACAATTCAACAGGCTTTGAATAAGGTTGAGATGGGCTTGCTGACGCTTTTCGTTCATGGGTAAGGGAAGGGCGTACACATCACACTTAAATACGATGAAACTAATACAATACCGACATTCTAGATTCCAGAAAAGTACAGAACTTTATCACTTGTGATGAATATTAACAATAGCGATCACCCTGCATTTACATTCAAAGAAACTAGCTGCTGAAGCTTTTAAGATAGATAATCTTTTAATGGCGAATGAATACAATTGCTCTGCAATGCTCAAGATCGTGAAATCACACTACTTCAACGATAGAACTTTCCTTGCCATCGTTATCATTGGGCACATATTCCAAAAGTTCCCCAGGTTGACAATCCAATGCCTTACAAATGCCATTTAACCTTTCTGGGGTTAATCGTGGCATTTCATCAACCTTACGTAGCCTGTACACTGAATTTTCAGTTATTCCTAACGCCTCAGCTAAATTCTTATTCCTCACTCGCTTTCGCGCCATTACTTCATTTAATTTCCAGCGAATCACTTTATCCATAGGCATATTACTACATCCCCAGTTTAGTAGCTGTTAGATGTAGATTTCTCTACTCGTCATTATTTAAGTTTAGAAGTAGATTTATATCATTCTAAGTTTTATAAATCTACACTTGACGTATATCTACACGTCACGTAGATTAATTGATAGACAAAACAAAAGCGATCGCTCTCCGGGAAGAGTCCGCGATCGCCTTTTGCGGAACCCCATCGATGAGGTTACTTAGATGATTGTACAAGAAGAGTTTGATAACCAAACCTCGGCTCAATTAGGGTTTGAGGAATACATTGAGCAGCTAACAGACCAAGTAGCGCCAGAAATTGAAATCGATTCAGTACCAGATGATCTTGGAGAACTGTATCGAGTTTGGAACAGCTATCATCTGCTGGGAACTTTTTATCAGAACGTTGAAGGCAAATGGGTAGCACAACCCTGTAATAGCGATGACAGACCCTGTTGTGACACCCCTGAATTAGCACAGCTATTCATCATTGCTGTTAACGGGTTGCTGGTGGCTGATGTAGCGTAACCACTGGCATAAATTTTTTTCCATCGCCTAGAGACGTGAATTTCAGCACGTCTCTTTCTTGTTTAAAGTTATTTTAGGTAGAAAATTTAGCTGTCTAGTAACCTCAGTAACGCTTCTGACGTTTCGCCATTGTTGCAAACGGCAAAAAACAGTGAGAACATTCCCCTTGTACCCAATCAGAAGGAATCGGGAAAGGGGTTTCACAGTTAGTACATTTAGTTAATAAGCCTAAGTTGTGGCGATCGCATTTCATCTTATCTTTGAATTGCCACTTCATACGGTGATAAGGTACTTCTGCATAGCAAGCACCACATAACCTAATTGGTCTGGGTTTCATAGTCACACCCTTTGGTGGCAGAATCTCTCTAAGCTTCTCAACTTCCACACCAACTATACCAGCCAAAGCTTCCAACTCCTGCTGTGTCGGAAACGGGTTGAAATAAAACTTCTCCCACCTACCAATAACAGCACCTAAACCAGTCAATTTACCAAGTTGAGTAGTAGTTAAATAATTCTCCCTACGAAAGCGTCCTAAAAAATGGCTTAAGCTTTCACCTTGGAGTAGTTCAATATCAAAAAATCTGGTTTTTTTCTCTATATTTTCCATTACTCAAACCACTCCAGAACCTCATCTAAAGTTGCTTTATCGATATTACTTAACCCTTTTCTCAAAGATAAAATTGCTGTTCGTCTTAAAACCCTATCTACCAAACCAATCTTGCCACCTGTTTTTTGGTACAACGGCATTAAAGTTTCTTTTCTAGTTAAATTTGATGGTACTGGTAAACACAAAACTTCATCTTCCCAAATTTGTAATAACTCAGCAAATTTTTTCTCTGACACTAATTGCAAACGATAACATTCGATGAAACGGTCATGAATATAAGGCTCCTTCTTGATGAGATTATCCAGACCATCAGTTCCCACAAGCACAATTGCAATTTTCAATAAATCGTAAATCCGAGCTATTTCGCTAAAGGTATTTAATTTCAAAAAATTTGCTTCATCAATAATCAACATTTCGACTTTTGACTCTTTAATGAGCCGCAGCACTCGTCGTCGCAAATCAGTCAATTTACCCGAAGTTGCATCATATTTCAAACTTTCTAAAATTAATGTTAGTAGTTCCCCTGCCGAACAATCCCCTGGAACTTGCATATACAAGACAGGTACAATATCACGCTTACCTGTTCTTTTTTGCGGTTTATTCAGGAGTTTATAAACATCACAAGTAACTGACTTCCCCGCTCGTGGTGGCGCAACAATTCGACCACATTGTTTGGAAAGACGCAAACTATCCAACCAATCATGAATTCTTTGGATATGGTCAAGCTCTACTACGCTGGGAGTAATCAGCCGTTCAATTTGTGGCATCAATTCTTCTGGTATTGGGTCATCTCCCCATAAATTCTGTACCCATCTACGCAAAGATTCATCTGTCATAATCTGTGAATATCGAATATTTTATTTGCTTAATTTCGACCGATTTCTATCAAACTAATCGTCATAATCTCGACGAAGTTGTTCGTAGTCATATACTCTAGGTCGCCGCTTTTGTAGCTGAGGTGTTTCTTGTGTTTGTTCAACTGGTTCGTGAATTTGAGGAGGCTTGTATACCGAATGAACTTGAGCTTGTTCTTCTTTTTTATGTTCTCTTTGGCTCTTTTTCTTCTGCTTTATAAAAACGTCCCTATCCCGCACCTCTGCCAGAATAGATTTATTACTTACCTGCTTACCCGTATCCCGAATTTTTCGACTTGCTGCTTTCGCTTCTTCCAAGGAAATCTGCTCTGTTTCTAAGTCAATTGCATGAGCCTGAGACAACAACACTTCTTTACCCGAATCTTGACGATATACAAAAACTGTTGATATGTCTCTAGGGTCAAATCGCAGTATTACACCCTCACCCGCATAAGCTGCTAAGTATTCCCCCCGGTAGGTAATGTTTTCAAAACTCACATACCCACCTTTGTAAATACTGCGGCGTGTCTTTTTCATCAAACAAATATCTAATTGCCGCTCGTCAATTAAACTTGGTAGTGCAGGTAAACCAGCTTCCCAGCGTTGAAACCGCGTTTGTCCGCTACGAGCATCAAGTCGCTGATTGTAGTTATCAACAACATAGCGAACAATTAGTAGTTGTAAGTCTCGCAGCGTAATACAAGCTTCTTCTTCGGCATTTTCTGGACGTTGCTGAATATTAGAACCTAAATAGCCATAAAACCCAGATAAAAAATCTGTGTTGATAGTACCGAAACTGCGTTCTTCAATACCACCTTCACTGGGGCGATCGCGTAAATGGCATTCAAATCCAAGTTGAAATCCAATTTGTTTTAAATGCTCCGAGCGAAAATCCTTGCCACCATCAGTAAACAAATTTTCTGGAATACCAAAGGTTCCCCACTCACAATGAAGTTTATATTCCGAAGGATACTTTTTTGGTAACACAGCATGACGCATAGCCAAAGCTACAACCAAAGAACTTGGTGCATCAAAACCTAAATGAATCCCCATAATGCACCGCGAATAGCTATCTGTAATTTTGGTCAGCCAAGGACGTGCTAAAGTTTCGCCATACTGGTCAACCAGCATTACATCCAATTTTGTATGGTCGCACTGCCAAGTATGGTTGCTGTATCTTGGCTCCAAAGTTTGTCCATCACGGGTTTGATGCGATACCCGTGAACCACGCCAACCAATATTTCTAACTTTCTGCTTCTGCTCTTTGCGCTCAATAATTGGATTGAGAACTCGGTAAACAGTCATGTGGCTGGGGTATCTTTCTAAACCCAATTGTTCCGCTCTCACTTGAACTCGAATCGCAACTTGAGCGGGAGTCATTTTTCTACCGCTTTTATTGCCTTCCTTATAGGTTTTGACAATAAACTCTTGCCATTCCTCATCAATACGGTAATTACCTTTATCAGAACGTTCTGGTTCGGTAATAGCCGATAAACCTTGTTCTTGATACTTTTTAACAAGTCGCTGCACCGTCCGAACCGTCTTACCAAGCTTTTCTGCTGCTTGCTTAAGTTTGATTCCATAGGTTTTGCGATCGCATGGCTCAATTAAACTCTGTAATACCTCCATCCTCAGCTTGGCTTCATCCGAGAGTTGAGTAATAATTGTGTTCGTTGGTTCTGCGTCCTCATCCTCCAAAATTTCGTCAAGCTCATCCGAACTATCAAAAGCTAAAGATGTATTACCCTCATCGGAGTTTAGCGTTTCACCCATAAGATAACTCCATTGCTGGAAATTCTGTAAATACTTAAAGCTGCTTCTAATAAAAAGCTGCATCTCACACCCTCAACTTCGGTATTGAGATGCGAAACTTAGCTGCCACAAAGCTCCTCCGAAAAAACTCGTCTCCAAGTGCTGTTCTTGCAACTATAGAGAATGAGGCTTTAGTCGGAGCATGACATAATTAGTATGTGTGTATTATTGCTCAATAAATATCATACTACTTTGTCCCAAAAAACGACATTTAATTGTTTATTAACGAACTACTTATACAAAACGACAATTATTTTGTTATGAATCAATCAAAATTTGGAAATCGATTATTTTGACAAAACGACAAATAAAATGTTAATTATTTAAATAGCGATATTTAATTTGTTCAACCTTTATAAAAGTTGAATGGAAGCTAAAAAAGCTATAATCTTTGTGCAGTGAGGATTGTAGCCTTAATATTTCAACGACATTAATTTGTTAAGACGACATTTAATTAGTTAACCGACAATATAAGACAATAGTTTCAGCTTACTAGCTTCAGTCTCTTAATCCTAACTTATGCAAGTTGGGGACTTACAAAAAATAAAACACACCATAAAAGATAATTATTTATTCAGCGGTAAAATAATTTCAAAAGTTGACCCTTGCCCGACTACACTAAAAGCACGAATCACACCGCCGTGGGCTTGAACTATTTGTTGTGCGATCGCTAATCCTAAACCAAACCCGCCAGTTTTGCGGGAACGCTTTTTATCAACCCGATAAAATCGCTCGAAGATATGGTGCAAGTCAGGTTCAGGAATCCCGATACCATTATCTACAACTTGAATTATTGCCTGATGTGGCTGGGTAAAAATTTTTAACTGCACTTTGCCACCAGCAGGAGTATATTTACAGGCATTACTAAGCAAATTAATAATTGCTTGAGATAGTAGGTCTTTTTCAGCTATCACATTCACACTGTTAGTAGGCAACTCGCAATTTAAGCTCAGATGTTGTGCCACAGGTTGTTTTGCATAGTCGTCTACTAGCTTCAACAGCAAATTGTTTAAGTTGACTTCTTGCAATAATTTAGCAGGTAATCGACCTTCATGACGCGCCAAAAACAGCAGATTATCTACCAAAAGACTCATTGACTTAGCGATATCAACAACTTTCTGAAAGCGCTGACGTTGCTGTTCAGGATTGCTACACGATGAGATTGAGCCAAACTGGGCATTGCTAATAACTGCTGCTAAAGGCGATCGCAATTCATGGGAAGCATCGGCTGTAAAGCGTTGTAGTTGCTCATAGCTGTAACGAATTGGTTGCATTGCTAAACCTCCCAACCACCAACCAGCAAGAGTAATCAATCCCAAGGTTGTAGGTACTGAAATAGCCAAAACCAGCCGAAAGTCAGCCAAATTATTTTCAGTAGTTGTCAGTGGTATTGCTACCTGCAAATAACCAATTAATAAACCATTTTGGTAAACAGGTAAGGTTACCTGACGTAGCCACGCTTGGTGATTTTCACTGTTGAGAGTTTTAAATCCAGCCTTCACTTTTAACAGTTCACTGGGGGTATCACCAAAAAATTGCACGAGTTGTTTTTGGGCATTATACCAACGCGCATACACAAGTTCGCTATCGAGTGGCGGCGGTACCCTACTCCCTAACAACGGGACATTTTCCAAGTCTATATGTTGCTGTCTATTGTGCAGCGTAGATTCCACATTAGCTGCCATCACCCTGGTTTTTTTGTAGAGTAATCGATCCAGGCTTTCTAACTCATCAATGACTTTGAGATAGTAAACCACCGCCGCAAACATAATCAAAATACTTCCCATTGTCAGGGTGAACCAACAAGCGAGATTGCGACGGCTACGACCAAACATTTATTTAATTCTCTAAAGGTTTGAGGCAATAACCCATACCGTAGACTGTTTTAATCCAATCTGCTGCACCAACTAACTGCAACCGATGTCGTAACTTGCGTACTAACACAGTTAAGGCATTGCTTTCTGGTTCCATACCCCATTCCCACAAAGCTTCTTCAATTTGAGTGCGAGTTAAGATTTGATTGGGGTGACGCATCAAATATTCTAACAGTTGAGCCTCACGGGGTGATAATTCGACACTTGCCTGATCCCGTTCCACAGTTAAGCTAGTCAAATGCAGTTGTAAATTTGCAATGGAGAGAGTGTCTCCTTGCCACAAAGGCGATCGCCGCCTCAAAGCACGTACCCGCGCCAAAAGTTCTACTAGATCGGCAGGTTTAACTAAATAGTCATCTGCTCCGGCATCTAAACCTGCTACTTTATCTAGTGTTGTATCCTTGGCAGTCAACATCAGCACTGGCGCTGTTTTACCGGCTTGGCGATACTGGCGACAAAGACTTAACCCGCTAATCGTTGGTAACATCCAATCCACAATTAACAGGTCATATTCTTTCTGGGATAACAACCATTGTGCTGTTTCCCCATCTTCTACGCCATCCACACTATATCCGGCTTCCGACAGTACACCCTGTAATGGCTCTAATTGTTCGGGATCGTCTTCTACAACTAAAATTCGCATAAGCCATTTCATTTAGGTGATAGGTCTTTACAATAAAATTGCCTACACCTTGTTCATAATAGACAAGCCTAGTACTGCCCACGTCTTCCAGCAGTCAGATTTTAGATGCCTAAGCGCCTATGCGGAATAAAACTTATGTCAAAAGCTCGTTGGTTACCAATACTACATTCTTGGCATATACAAGTTGTGCTTTGGGCACTAACTTTACTACTGTTGGGAATCAGCTTTTGGGTTGGCGGTGAACTGCTGACAAAACATTTATTGAGCCATTCTTATGGGACATTAGACAAGCTACAAGCTGATACGCAATTACCAATACAGCTAAAGCTGAATGTAACAGTCATTGCCATTGAAATTAACAAAGGAGAAGATTTTACTCAAGTTGAAGTCAAGACTGCAAATTCTGTAATCAAATATTTGGAATTTGAGTTGCCGAATCAACCATCTAACGCGCTGGAAACTGCGATCGCGTGGAGCGCAGCGCCTGCCGTAGGATGCCCGAAGGGCTGTAGGGCGATCGCAAAAAAACTAGAATTAACTTCTAAATTAGTCAAACTTAAAGGCAATGCACAACTTGTTTTACAGCTTCCGATCAATTTGCAAGCAATTAAAGCTGAAATTGATCGCGAGCAAGGATTTAGCAACGTTGAGGTCATAACTGCTAACGACTTACTTACAAAATTTGAAATTGCTTTGCCGGTAGTAAAAGTTAATATGGTTGAAGCAATGATTGCACAAGAACTAGGAATAACTCATGAAAACGTTAGGAGCCTAGTACGTTATCAAATCAGATCGCCATCTTGATATCGCAGCCAGCTTTTTTGATATTTTTCACTGAGTGATGCGAAGAATTTTGTCTTGCTGTGGTGGGCAATTTCCTCGTCCGTCGCAGTTGCTAGTTGTGACGTACAGTTCGCCATCTGGCCCCATAACCGCTTCTCTCAAACGCCCCTGCTGACCTTGCAAATAAACTTCATGACGTTCGATTTTCTGGGGAGACTGAGGATCGAAAACGACACGATGCAGGTGTTCGGAACCGAGAGTTGCAATAATTAAGTTGCCCTTCCACTCCGAGATAGAATTTCCAGTATAGATTGCTGCACCCCCAGGAGGAGTAGCTTGACGCCATACAAGAGACGGGGTTACAAGTCCTTCCCTTGATTCGCAGCGGTAGATAGTAGGCCAACCCAGGTTGTCACCTGCTCTTGCTACGCTGAGTTTGTCATGTCCACTTCTGCCCAACTCGCCACTGGGCCCGTGATCCGTCACCCATAGAGTTGATGTATCAGCCCAATCAAATCCTTGAGTGTTACGAATACCAGTGATATACACAGGATTACCTGGAAATGGATTATCTTGCGGTACTTGTCCATCTGGTGTCACGCGCAGTATCTTTCCAGCTAGGTTATTAAAATCTTGGGAAGTTTCCGGCTTTCTGGCATCACCAGTGCCGATGTAAAGCATTCTATCAGGGCCAAAGCGCAGGCGACCACCATTGTGATACAAAGCCACTGGAATGTCATCGAGAATGATTCTATCGGATGAAGCGCTCAATCCATTTGGGGATAGACGCCACCGTTCAACACGATTGACTTGCGACCCGTTCTTATCAGTGGTGTAGTAAACGTAGAAAAGTCGGTTGTTAGCAAAGTTTGGATGAGCTGCAATACCGAGCAAACCTCCTTCGCCGCTATCTGTAACATTAATAGTAGCTACAGGCTTTTGCACAAGTTTGCTATCCCGTACAAGCCTAACCCGCCCAGCTCGTTCAGTGACCAACATATCTCGATTCCGCAGAAAAACAATTCCCCAAGGAACCTCAAGTCCTGTTACCACCTCTTCAACCCGCACCTTGGTCTGTCCTTGAGGGCCAAAGCCATCTTCTACTAGGGTACATGCTTGATTACTAGCTGCAACTTGTTCAACTGTTGCTTGGTCTTGATTGTTATTAGCAATCTCTGACTCAGATGTAGTGGCATTGCAAGAAGTAAGCCCTAGCAAGACTATGCTTATAAATAAGTTGCTTGCAAGCTTCATATTTTTTCTCCCAAAATTCATGACAAACGTTTCTATCTAATTACGTAACGCAAATTTTCTGTTTCTTCTACAAGTTTTTCCATTCCACCTTCAGAAATATTTTTAACGTAATTAATTTTTATCTCCTCTAACATATCCACTAACCAAGTTTGAATTTCTTGTAAATTATGCTTTTTTTGTAACTCTTCTTCTAACGAGTCTCTAAAATTTGTAATCAAATTATCAGTTAGTTTTGCCACTACTGGGTCTTCAAAAGATTTGACGAAGTTGTTATAAGCTGTTTGATAAAAATATTTAGTTAAGTTCTCTGCTATTTGACTTGGGAGGTGACTTAAACCTGGAAAACTTTGTATTTGTTGATAAATAGGAGACTCGTTAAGTGTACTTTGAATACTGTGATGTACTAAAGCCTCTATATCTGGCTGAATTTTAGGTAATACATCATATAAACTAATGGTAACTAGACGATTAGCTATAGCTTTTACTTCATTAGTATTATTAAGTTGAACATAGGGACGGCGAGTTTCAGGATGAAACAACCAGTTTGCTATATCACCCCGACGAATTGCATCTTGCATTTGGTTAATCATCTGAACACCTACCATCTCTGTAAGTTCCTCAGCAAAGCTCATCGCCAAGTCATGGTTAAATTGCGCTCTTACAGGTTCAACATTTAATAAATTAGCTTGATAAAGACGAATGGTGAGCGGCATAATTCGCAACCATCGCCAAAAAGGAAGTAGTAAAAACAAATCATACCAACGTCGCAGAATAGCTTCTAGCCAGGACAAATTAGGATTACGACGACTAATATAAAAACTCCGTGCTATGAATTCTAGGGCAAAAATAAATATAAATGGTAAATCTATCAGCCAAAAACGATTTACAAAACTACCAAATTTGCCAATATCACGATAGAAATTGCTTTCAATTAAAGACCGAATTTGGGTATCAAAAAAACCGATTTCTAATGACCAGCTACTTTGTGATAAATATGCTGAACTCCAAAAAGCTTCTAAAGCATCTCTGGCAAACGGTTCATTGGTATGCAGACGCATTTCATGTTTGATTTTTTCCCAAGCACCGCTTTTCTCCGGTACATTAAAAGAATTATCCTCAATCATTCGCTTGCTTAAGAGACGTAATTCACTTAGCAAACTTTCTGCTTCTGGTGATTGCAATCCAGTTTGTAAAACCTGATTTTGCAATGCATCTACTTTTGTGAGGTAGCTTTGCGTTTCAGGATGGGGTTGAATACCTTTAATCGGATCGTACAGTTGAGTTAAACCTGGCAATACTTGCAAGTAAAAATCACGCAAGGGTATATAGGTCAAATCAAATGAGACTAAGCTGAAGTTAATTAATACCAGAATGGCAATTAATCTTTCAAACCAAAGGTTGCGGCGAACAGATGCTTTTTTAATATCAAGCGTTGCTATCATGGCTCAAAATTTATTTATTCCATATCAAAACTAAGTAAATCTAAATGAGTAGGATTTGAAATTAGCTCTTTTGCTACTAATAAACCGGCTATAGTCCAGGTTTGATATTTTCTGGCTTCTTTGCCCAGTAAGCGACCATTCTTACCATCGTAGTATTCTGGCCATTCATCCTGAAATAAACGATTTTCTGCAATATCAATAGCTTTTCGAGCAATATCTATGCGATTGGTTTTTTGCGCGGCTGCTATTAGTAGCCAGAGTAAAACTGGCCAATGGCCACCATTGTGATAAGACCAAGGAGTATTTTTAGGATCGTGTCCTGTAACGATTTGCCACTCTATGCCCTCTAGTGCAGGAAAGCAGATTTTCATCGGCATATTTCCTACTAAATCACTCCAGCGTTGCTCAATTAAATTCATGATTTTTTGAGATTCTTCCTCGCAAGCTAGAGAGGTAATAATCGCCATCAAATTTCCCAAAGTAAAAAAGCGAAAATCTATACGTCCAGGGCCGAGATTACCTGCTAAATAACCACCATCATCTGGTAACCATTCAGTCAACCAAATAGGAATTGAATTAGGATAGATATTAAATCTATTTGCTACTTCTTGACCAAATTGATCGCCTTTGTAGGTATAAATTTCATTTAAGCGCTTCAAGTCAATCCAGTAGTATTCTCTGAGATGATAAGTCAGTGTGGCTAAACGTTGATGAACGCTATGAATGCAAGAATAGTTATTATCAATTGGCAGTAGAAGTTCCCTAGCTGCACGTAAGGCTGCATAGAAAAGGACTTGAATTTCTAAAGGATGTTCATAAACACCCAGGCGACGGTCAATCATAAAAGAACCATCGGGAACCAACATCGTTGGATACATGGCGAACCGATGGGCAAGGCACATTTCTAGAATTAACTTGATTCCTTGCTGGAAATCAGTTTGATGAGCAAGTGCTGTATCACCTGTGGATTTTACATAAGCCCGTAATAAAAGAATCCACCATAAGCAAGAATCAACAGGCGGAACTCTAGCGATCGCGTGTTCCCCAAAATCAGCAGTTAAATATTCTTCGCCATCTTTCGTGACTACCTTAAAACTGGCTGGCATTAGCCCTGGCCCTGGCTTAAAAGAATCCATTTGTGGTTCGTGGCTCTGCAAAGCGAGAGTTTCGATCAAGAAATTGCGTACAATTTCCGGTTTACCACTAATCAAAAAAGCTAGTGCCGATAAGACAAAATCACGAATAAAGCATTGGTCATAATTGAGTGCATCTGACCCAGGTACTAAGGCAGCTACTGTACCAATGGGACGACCATGATAATAAATAATTGCTTTATCTAACTTATCCCAAGCTTCTGCGATCAAATCGTTGCTTTTTTTCATTAAATCATAGCCTCCTAATGGTAGTATTTAAAATGTATTAGCCCTTGTTTAGGGTTGGGTTAGTTAAATGAATAAATACCTAAATTAGGGTAATTGGCATTAAAATTAATCTAGCCTTTTGGGTAGATCACTGACGAAATTATGCTAGGCGATCGCGCCCGCCTGCACTTTAAATTTCAAATTAATTATCTACAATCGAAAAATTAATTCTGGGTAACATAGGAAATACTGCCCTCTCTGCTTTGCTCATTTGGTGATGGACGATATTGCAACCAGGCGAACAACGCGGAAGTTCCGAGAAAAATGAAGGTTATAGTTACCACGAGTTGAAGCATAATACTGTAACGCATAATCAAATTTTAGCTTTTGAATTAAGAGTTGTTAGTTGTTAAACAAGGTTGTAGTGTTCCATGTGGATATTAGTTACAGGCACTCCTAAATCGTGCAATGCTACCTCGACTTGATCCATCATTTTGGGTACAGCACAAATGAAGTAGTTTCGAGTTGCAGGACGTTTGGGAATGTAACGTTCGAGTAGTTCTTTATCGACGTACCCTACCTCTTTTGACCATTCTTCTGGCGGCTTTCTCAAAACATGGACAATTGTTAAGTCTAATTTATCTTTAAGAGCTTCTAGCTCTTCACGATAAGTTACGTCTTCCCATGTTTTGCTCGCATAAATTAACAGCAAAGGGCGCTCATCCTGACGTTCTGCTAAAGTAACGAGCATACTTATCATTGGTGTAATGCCAATACCTCCGGCAATAAAGACAAATCCTGCGGTATTTTCATAGAGGTCTGTGGTAAAAACTCCATAAGGCCCATCCAGGTAGGCTTTAGTGCCTGGTTTGACATCTTTAATTGTGTTGGTGAAGTCTCCTACAGCCTTAATACCAAACTCAAGACGTTCAAGATTTTCTGCACTAGAAGCAATAGAAAATGGATGTTCCCGCATTCTAAATGGCGAGATTTCTAAGGTAAGCCAAGCAAATTGACCAGGCTGGAAACGTATTCCCTCATGCCCTCTGGGACGCAAAACTAAATTCCAAACATTGCCCCGTTGGGGAATTACTGCTTCTACCAAGTAAGGTTTTTTCAACATGAACCAAGGCTTGATCAAGCGGACGTAAACCAACAACCACAAAGCAGCTAATGCAATACCAGTCCAGAGAACTCCCTTCCAAAATAGCCCTAAGTAGTTACCCACACCCAAGGCGTGTCCCAAACCAAATCCCACAGCAATTACAGCTAAGATGCCATGAGCTGTACGCCAAGGTTCATAGGGGATGTTAAGCTGTTTGCGCCAAATAGAGGTGATAATAATCGCTATGAGGGCCAAAGTAGCAATTACTGCCATCCTAGCTCGCCACGGCGCTTGAATGAAATTTAATAGTTGCAGTGTTTGCGGGTTATCGATGAATAAGATTAATGGATGGACAAGAATGAACAAGAATGCCACTATCGAGGTGTAGCGGTGAAACTGAAGAATCAAGTCAATCCCGTATGAAGCTTCTACACGGTTGATACGAGCAGTCAAGGCAAATTGCATTGCCATCATCGCTAAACCAATGAAGCCGAGGGCTACAGAAAATTCTAGCCAAAAACTTCGTTGTTCATTTGGTGTGGGCGGGTATAGAAGCAGAATTAGTAAGGGTAAGAGGATAATTAAAAGATACGCACCTATCCAAGATACGCCTACGACTACGGGATTTTTCATCAACAGACTTTTCATTGGCGCTGGCCTCCTATGTTTTCTGTTGCAATGAAGCTTGGGCGCGTCTGTTAACTTCCGTCCAATTCACGACATTCCACCAATTATTTAAATAGTCGGCACGACTATTGCGATATCTCAGGTAATACGCGTGTTCCCATACGTCATTACCCATAATTGGGTATAAACCTTCCATAATCGGGCTGTCTTGATTTGGTGTATTCGTAATTTGTAGTTGATCTTGGGGATTGCGTACTAACCAAACCCAACCACTACCAAAGCGATCGCTACCTGCTTCGTTAAACTGTTTTCTAAATCCTTCAAAACTACCGAAAGTTTTATTGATTTCTGTTGCTATTTCCCCTGTCGGTTGTCCACCGCCATTGGGGGCCATAATTTGCCAGAAAATTGTGTGGTTGAGGTGTCCGCCGCCGTTGTTGCGTACTGTTGTGCGAATATCTTCCGGTAAACCTTCCATGTTACGCAGCAGAGATTCCACACTTCTTTTTTGCAAGTCTGGATACTTTTTCAACGCATCATTCAGATTATCAACATAGGTTGCGTGGTGTCGGTCATGATGCAGTTTCATGGTTTCTGCATCAATAGCTTTTTCTAATGCATTGTAGTCGTAAGGCAATTTTGGTAGCTGTGCAGGAGAAGCACTCAGTGCCCGATCGGGATAAGCTACGGGAATAGAGGACGTAGTAGTAGCAGGAGTTTGGGCTGCTACTGGTGTTGCTGTGGTTGATTGTGACTGCTCTGTTGGTACTGGTTGACAAGCACCTAGCACTACAAACAGCATGATTACTACCAGGAAATAGCCGATTTTCTGCCGTAAAAAAAACATCATTAGCTCTTGATATCCAAATATATGGTTTTGATTTTTGACTATTATTTATTTAGAAAATTGGTGCTACCAGCCGCAACAGTATAGTGTTGATGACTGATAACGCTATAGAACCGATTAACGCGCTCCAAAAACCCCACCTTAAGCTAAATCCTGGCACTATTGCAGCTGCTAAACCAAAGACAATAGCATTCAAAATAAAGAAGAATAAACCCAAAGTAATCAGAATGAAAGGAAAAGTAAAGAATGTCAAAATTGGCAGTAAGACAGCATTCAAAATTCCAAAAACCGCAGCAGAGATTAATGCTTTGCCAAAATTATCAATTTCCACTCCAATTGGTAATCTAGCAATAATTAAAAAGCTGACGCTAGTGACTAACCAAGTAAGTATTAGCCCACCCATAAAATCTCCTTGCCAGTGCTATTTTGGCTCATTGAGCTAGGTTATATTTTTAGGATTAGCCATAAATGTGAGTAAAATGTGACGGAAAAGGAGCCTTGCTTTTAGCTATGCTTACGAATTTTGCCTAATTACATTAAATCATTGATTGTATATAACGTTGCATCTTTCTCTTGGGTTAGAGAAAGTTATCTTAAACTTCTAAAAAGCCATTTTTTAGAATAGTAAATATTTCTTTAGATAGATTCAAGTATCAAAAAACTTACTCTTCAGCTTTCAATTCGTCCATTTCTAATAAACTAATTATCACTCCGGCGATAGGAACAGCCAGAAACACTCCCAGCAGTCCTGCGACTTTAGCGCCTATCAATAGCGAGAAAAACATCACTACCGGATTTATATTTAGCGAACCTTGCATAACTCTAGGCATCAACAAGTTTTCTTCTACTTGTTGGAGTAGAATACAACCAATTAATACTTTGATGCTGAGTCCAACTCCTTGGGGTAAAATAATCAAAGATACAAGGCTAATTCCTAATGTGGCTCCAATGCCAGGGATGAGATCAAAAACTCCAGCGATCGCAGCTAAAATTAAGGCGTATGGTACTTGCAAAAGTAAAAATACAATAAAGCTTGATACACCAAAAAATACGCCTAAAATTAGTCTTCCCCAAAAAAATCCCAGAAAATTTTGCTTGATAGAAATCGTTAATTTTTGCCTCAGATTGCGCGGAAACAGCCTCAGAAAGAAATTCCAAAGGCGTTCTCCATCCAGCAACATAAAGAAAGCGACAACAGCAATTAAAACTATATCAACTAAGCTTGTCAGTAATCTTTGAACTGTTGCCAAACCAATGCCAAGCCCAGCTAAAGCTTGATTTCGTAGCTGCTCTTCAATGGCGCTGAGATCTACTTGAAAATTCCAATTACCCAGAAACGTTCTCAGCCTTTCTAACAATGAAATGGCAAAATTAATAAAATCTGGAAATTGGTTGATTAATTGTTGACCTTGAGATAAAGCTGCAAAACCTAACGTAGCTGTTAAAATAGCAATAATTAAAATAGCCAATAAGAAAACTAATATAACTGCTATAGTGCGGGGCAAAAAACGTTGTAGCCACTGAACAGGATAACTCAGCAAAAAGGCTAAAATTGCTGCTAAGGTGAAAACGATAATTACTTGAAAAAAATATGCTAAAACTTGAGATATTCCCCATCCAAGGGCAAATAAAATTAAGTAACGTACTAGCTTGGCAGTACTTAGTTTATCTAATAAATTTTTTTCAGATGTTTCGCTCATTTTTATGTTATTACTTCTTTAATAAAATCAAAACTACTAAAATGTTTATTTACTAAATTTAATAATATTTGGCACTGAAGATTTGCCAATTTAACTTAAGTTCGATGCAGCAAATTTAACCGATATTCAAACCTCTTCCCAAAGCGAGAAGAGGCTTAAAAAGTCTACCTAAGCATCAGTTAACATCAGTTTTGAGAAGAAAAATAAGCTTTTGAAAATCGCTGATTTTAGGAATAAATCCAGCTTTTTAGTTATGAAGTCCAAGGTTCGCTAAAAGAAGGATAAAGTGTTAATCCCCCATCAATAAATAAGGTTTGTCCAGTAATATAAGTAGCTTCATCTGATGAAAGAAAAGCCACTGCTGCTGCCATTTCTTCAGGCGTACCAGCACGTTTCATGGGAATATTGCTCTCAACTGCGGCTTTTGCGTCAGGGTCATCAATCCAAGCACTATTAATAGGCGTAATCGTTGCTCCAGGCGCGATAGAATTAACTCTAATACCAGAATCTGCATACTCTAACGCCAGAGTTTTTGTCAGATTCCCCATCCCTCCTTTGCTAATAGAATAACTAACATATAGCGGTCTAGGAATAATTTCGTGAACGCTAGAAACGTTAATAATTATGCCGTTAATTTTGTTATTCAAAAAATGTTTAATTGCTTCACGGGCGCAGAGGTAAGCACCCCGGAGATTAATATTAATGACGCGATCAAATTCTTCAGTTTTAATTTCGTGAGATGGACTTTCGGTTTGAATGCCGGCATTATTAACTAAAATATCTAAGCTGCCGAATTTTTCAACAACAGTATTTACCATATTAATGATGTCTTCCTCTTTTGAGACATCTCCTTGCACTGGTAATGCTTTTACCCCGCATTTTTCGAGTTTACCACACGCCTTCTGCATTGCCATTTCAACGGTATCCTGAGCATCTTCAGGACTTCTGCGGTAGTTGATGGCAACATTTGCTCCTTCTTCGGCAAATCGGACTGCGATCGCTTGTCCAATTCCAGAAGTAGCACCAGTGACCAAAACATTTTTACCTGTTAAACCTTTCATAATAACTAACCTCTTTTAGAAAATTTAGAAAAATCTTTCTCCCCTAGATCTTGCGGCGAAATAAGGGCGATTGCCCTTATTCTTATTGGTCGTATTTGGGAACACCATGAGGATTTCTACTGAGGGACATAAAGTGAATAGCACCAATCACCATCCCTGCAATGTAAAGCCAATGAAACAAATCTTGCCAATCCATAAATCCACCTTTAAGTAGATACCATTGAATAAACAACTTCCATCTTTAGAAAGATATGAAATTGGAATTTTTATGAATTTAATATCAAATTATTTCTACTTAGCCACTTCTAGTATCAATAATAAATGTGATGCAAAAGTGACGACAATAAAAATTCAAAATTAAAACAGTGTGTCATCAGATAAGAGATGTTTTTGTAACTCTCAGATCAGTTAAATAAAATTTATCTGTATTTTTTCTCGTAAATAAACTACGAGAATTCATGCATAAACCGATACAACAAACAACCTCATTTTTGGGTAATTAAGAAATAAAGTATAATTTTTTTTTGTTTACACTTATATTTTTCTGGTCACTTTCTAATCACATTTGCTTACTATACTCACTATTGTTAGAACAAACCTCAAGACTGTGGTAATCAAATTACCGTAAAAATACAAATTTTTCAAAAAGACTTGTATCAAATTAACCCAATAATTATGAGCTAGAGGTAAGTGGTATGTCTCTCCACCAAGATTTGCTCAAAGCAGCACAAACTAGTAATTCTCATGTTCTCTATTTAGGTAAGTTAAATCTAATACAAGAAACTCAAAAAATAGAAAATTTTAACTTCACAAAAACTCGCGATCCAACAGTGATTGTTGCTCCTATTATACTTTTAGTCATGGCTGGAATAATTATTTTTCATAAAGTAAAAATTTCACATCAAATATCTAGTAAAGTTTATCGTTGTCAAAAGTGTCGCTTTTTTGCTAAAAACAACTATCTTAAGTGTGCAGTAAATCCTTCTGTAGCTTTTACCGAAGAAGCAAAATACTGCTGTGACTATCAGCCCCAAGAAAAAAGAATTTTTTTTGTCTCTCTAAATCGCGGTAATAAGCACGATTTTTAATCAGATTTAAACGCGATCGCTCTTTAATTTCTATATTAGAAAAAGCTTTATTAACAAGATGACATCATTATGCTTTTTCATTGTTCGCCTACCTATAAAAGATTGACTAATAGTTACAAGTGGAATCCAAAATCAATGCAACCTAACTATTTATTAGCAATATCTAGATTCTGAATTTGTCCTGTCAGGAGATTATATTGGAGCGAATAAAATGACAACATTAGTTACAAATAAACTGCCAGAACATCAATGGCACAATCTACCTGCACAGAAAGTAGCTCAGTATTTAAACAGTAATTTAGAGAACGGTTTAACAACTGCTGAAGTAGCCAAGCTTCAGGAGCGTTTTGGTGCTAATGAACTCAAGAGTAAACCCGGAAAAAGTCCAGTAGTCAAATTTTTATTACAATTTAACCAACCGCTGCTGTACATCTTGTTAATTGCGGGAGCAATCAAAGCGTTACTGGGGCAATGGGTGAATGCTTGGGTGATTTGGGGTGTCACTCTGATTAACGCTATTATTGGTTTTGTTCAAGAATCTAAAGCTGAAAGTGCGATCGCTGCCTTAGCTGACTCAGTGCAGACCAATGCAACTATCCTACGCAACGGTAAAAAAGTGCAAGTTTCTTCGACTGAGTTAGTACCTGGAGATGTAGTACTACTCAGTTCTGGAGACAAAGTACCAGCAGATTTGCGCCTGGTACAAGTCCGAAATCTCCAAGTGAATGAATCAGCACTCACTGGGGAATCAATCGCCGTTGAAAAAAACACGCAACTCCTAAATGCAGACGCACCCCTAGCAGAACGCACCAATATGGCTTATGCTGGCAGCTTTGTCACATTCGGCACAGGCAGCGGTATTGTTGTTGCTATTGGAGAGGCAACGGAAACCGGGCGGATTTCTCAGCTAATGGAGCAAGGAACCAGCCTCAAAACCCCATTAACCCGCAAATTTGACAAATTTAGCCGCATTTTACTTTACATCATTTTAGGGATAGCGGCGCTGACATTTGCAGTTGGTCTGGGATACGGCAATTCCTGGGCAGAAATGTTTGAAGCAGCCGTCGCCTTCGCTGTAAGTGCCATTCCTGAAGGATTGCCAGCTGTAGTAACAGTAACATTGGCCATTGGTGTTTCTCGAATGGCGCGCCGTCACGCCATTGTTCGCAAGTTGCCAGCAGTCGAAACTCTCGGTGGTGCTACAGTTATTTGCTCAGATAAAACTGGCACTCTAACCGAAAACCAGATGACGGTACAAGCAATCTATGCTGGGAGTGAAAACTATACAGTAACTGGTTCAGTCTATACTCCCGACGGGGAAATTTTGCTGAATAAAAATTCTGTAGATTCGGACAATTCTCCAGCCCTTGAAGAATGTTTAAAAGCTGGTTTGTTATGTAACGATTCACATTTGGAAAACAAAGATGGGCAATGGCAGGTAGTTGGCGATCCTACTGAAGGAGCGTTGCTAGCTGTTGCTCACAAAGTTGGACTTACTCGTGAAAGCTTAGAACAAAATACACCCAGGCTAGACGTTATCCCATTTGAGTCTGAGTTTCAGTACATGGCAACTCTACACGCAACTTCATCTGCAAAAAACACAAAACAGAGAATTGTCTACGTAAAGGGTTCAGTAGAAGCAATTCTCAATCGTTGTCAGCAGATGTTGGACGCCTCTGGAAATCTGATCAATGTAGAAGCAGAAACTGTACATCAACGAGTCGACGCAATGGCTCATCAGGGTTTGCGGGTACTAGCTTTTGCCCAAAAATCTCTGCCAAATACTCAAGATTCATTAAATCATCCAGATATTGCACAGGGTTTGATTTTCTTAGGCTTGCAGGGGATGATCGATCCACCGAGAGCAGAAGCGATTAAAGCAGTGCAAGCTTGTCAAGAAGCTGGTATCCAAGTCAAGATGATTACAGGTGATCATGCTGTGACAGCTGCGGCGATCGCATCTCGCATGGGCTTTAACAAAAATAGGGAAGTTCTAGCTTTTACAGGCAGTGAACTTGCCCAGATGGAGCAACAAGAACTGGCCACAGCCATAGAAGATGGGGTAGTGTTTGCCCGTGTTGCACCAGAACAAAAACTCCGAATTGTAGAAGCACTACAGTCTAAAGGTGAAGTAGTGGCAATGACGGGTGATGGTGTTAACGATGCACCCGCCCTCAAACAAGCAGATATTGGTATTGCAATGGGGGGTGCTGGTACAGAGGTAGCCAAAGAAGCCGCTGACATGATTTTGACAGACGACAACTTCGCCTCGATAGAAGCGGCTGTTGAGGAAGGGCGCACAGTTTATCGAAATCTGCTCAAAGCGATCGCCTTTATTCTCCCAGTTAATGGTGGCGAATCCATGACGATTTTAATTAGCATCTTATTAGCTAGAGACTTACCTATTTTATCCTTACAAGTTCTCTGGCTGAATATGGTAAATTCCATCGCCATGACAGTTCCTTTAGCCTTTGAACCAAAGTCTGAACGGGTGATGCAACAACCTCCACGTAACCCTAATTCGCCCTTACTTTCTCGTAGCTTAGTCAAGCGAATTCTGAGCATCTCTGTCTTTAACTGGATTTTGATTTTTGGTGTATTTGAATGGATACGACAAACTACAGGCAATATTGATTTAGCACGCACTATGGCAATTCAGGCTTTAGTTGCAGGTAGAATCTTTTACCTCTTAAGTATTAGCCAATTAGGAATTGCGCTGCTTAATAAACTCTCTAAAATTCAACAGACAGTAAAAGAAGCCCCAGCGATTTTTATAGGAATTGCTTGCACAATACTTTTGCAAGTAATTTTTAGCCAGTGGAGCTTAATGAATAATTTATTTAGCACCGCACCATTAAACTTGAGTCAATGGTTTATTTGCCTAATTGCCGGTTTACCAATGATTGCGGTGTCTACTTTAGTCAATCGTTTTGACCCACTTCGTTGAGATAGTTTTTGGTAGCGTTTTTAGGACTCATGCCAGCATTTTAGAATAGCTCACGGTACGAAACCCAACATAATAGCTACTCTAATTTTATTGCTAGCTAATTTTCAATTCTTTAATACCAGAGAATTGCCTATCCAGTAATGCAGTTGCAGCATTGCTATCTAAAGGCTTAGAGAAAAAATAGCCCTGTCCATACTCACAGCCCAGCACTTGCAATTTAGCTTGTTGTGCAGCCGTTTCTACACCCTCTGCAACTACATCCATGCCCAAAGCATGGCTTAACATGATAATCGTTTGAACGATCGCAGCATCTTCATCAGTATCTTCCATCCTGCTAACAAAGGAGCGATCTACTTTTAACGTATTGACAGGAAAGCGATGTAAATAACTTAAGGAAGAGTATCCTGTACCAAAATCATCAATACTCAGCCGCAGATTTAAAGTTCGCAATCGTAGCAATATACTAATGGCGGCTTCAACATCATTCATGGCTACGGTTTCGGTAATTTCTAATTTTAAACTTTGTCCATCTAGCCCTGTCGTCTTCAGTGTCTGCTCAATGTATTCCACTAAATCTGCTTGATTCAACTGCTGTCCAGAAAGGTTAATACTCATCATTAGTGGTGGTTCTGCGGGAAACTGAGCTTGCCAAACAGACAACTGCTCACAGGCTGCTTGCAAAATCCACTTACCTAGAGGAATAATCAACCCTGTTTCTTCTGTAAGTGGAATGAACTCTCCCGGAGAGACAAACCCATGCTGGGGATGTTGCCATCTCACAAGTGCCTCAAACCCGACAATTCTATCGGTTTCTAACAAGACTATTGGCTGATAGTGAAGATAAAATTCTTGCTGCTCAATAGCTCGATGAAGGTCTGTCTCCAACTGCAACCGCTTCATCACTTGAGTATGCATACCTGTGGCAAATACTTCGTGACGCCTTTTACCCAAATCTTTAGCCCGATACATAGCTGTGTGGGCATCTCGTAATAGAGCCACTGGTTGATAGTCGAGTTCAGTTTGATTGAAAGCTATCCCAACGCTGATGCTAGTAAATATTTCTTGTCCGTGATTTTGGAAGGGTAAGGACATTTGCTTTTGTAGTTGGTCGGCAACAGCAGTCACCTCACTGGCATCAGTAATATTTTTTAGCAAAATTGCGAACTCGTCTCCTCCAACCCGCGCTAGTATTCGCCTACGTCCTAAACAGGCTTTTAATCTTTGAGTGGCATTGACTAAAAATTGATCGCCAAAGTGGTGACCAAAACTCTCATTAATCACTCTGAAGCGGTCAATATCCAAAAATAGCAGAGCAAATCGCGGATTTTTGCCAAGTTTTGTTTCTGCGATCGCCCATTCCAATTCTTTCAAAAACAGATCCCGATTAGGAAGATCGGTTAAAGTATCATGCAATGTATTATGCAATAGCTTATAAGCTAAAACACTTCCACCCGTTATCACGAATGCCAGGATTGGAGGTATTAACGGTATCCAGCCTGCTTGCGTAAATATGCTAAAGCAGATATATGCTAGCCCCGCCAAAGAAATTGCTCCAGTTACTCCTAGAGAAAGCGGATGCCGTAGTCGCCATGCTAGTACACCCCCTAGAAAAGCCCAAATCCAAACCCATAGGGATTCTGCCCATTCCGGCCAAAACCAGAATATTGGTTGTTGATCTAAGGTTATACTCAGGAGTTGGCTTACCAATTGAGCATGAAGCAGTACCCCAGGCATAGCTGGGATCGCAGGCTTACCTGGACTGTAGGGAGTGAAGAACAAGTCCTTTAAGCTAGGGGCAGTTGTACCAATCAGCACCACCTTGTCCTTTACCCAGTCTGGGTCAAACTGACCCCGCAGCACTTGGCTTAATGATACCTGCCGCGCTACTTTTTCCGGTGAACGGTAGGAGATCATGATTTGATAGCCCGCGTTATCAATATCGTGATAACCGCCCGAATCGGGAAGTAAAGGAGGGAATACAGTATTACCTAATTGCAGTACATTTGGATTAACTTTAAGCTTTACCCCTGTTTGTGCAAGATATTTAAGGCCCAACCGCAGCGAGAAAGAGTAGAATTGCGTCTCGCCTTGGTAAGCATAAATAAAATTTCGGCGAACTACTCCATCTGGGTCAATAACAAAGTCATTAAAGCCGATTTTTTCTGCTGCTAGGCCAGAAATCGGAGAGACTCCTTCTGCATTCGTATCACCGAGATTATTAATGGTAATAACATTCGGAGCCTGAAGTTGCTGCATCAGAACTTCACGACCTGGCGGTTGCGGGAGATTACGGTAGAGGTCTAAGCCAATTGCTTTGGGCTGCGCCTGTTGCAGCTTCGCCAGTACTTGAGAGAGAGTTTGATCAGAAATTGGCCATTTTTTCTGTTCTTGAATATCAGCTTCTGTAATTGTGACTACCAAGAGTCGAGGATCAGGGCCAGCATCTGGTTGGAGACGCACCATCTGGTCAAAAGCTACTAATTCTAGGAACTGCAACCAGCCAAGTTGTCTCACACCCATTACCAACCCTGTAATGAGGATGCTGGTAATAAACACAGATTGCCTTAAACTCAGTGTTGCAATTGAGCGGTTGACCTGGCGCTGACAATGCTTGGTAACTAAGGGTAGTAGTGACCAAAACCTTTTGGAGTATTTAGCAATCACAAAAACAGTAAATTGATAGTTGGAAAAATACTTAACTTGCAATTAGTGGCTGGTTGGAATTTTAATCTTCAAAAGCGGCTCTTGTGCGATCGCATCCAATTTCTCAGACTTTAATAGCTGTATCCAACTAGCAGCGAGCTGGGAATCATTAGGTCGAGTATACTTAAGTTCCGCCAATGTGCCTAATGCGTCTTGCCACAGTCCTGCTTGAGCATATAAAGTAACGCGCCCTAAAGGTGATGTTTGCTGTAACTTTTTAGTCAGAACTGAGTCTGTTTCTACTCTTTTAATCCATCCATGCACCACAACATCAGTAGCTCTGTTTTCAGGGTCGCAAATCATTGATAGATACCAATTATATTTCTTACCAATGGTAAGTGGAGGCAAGAATGCAGAATCAGGCAAGCTAAAGTTTATTACACCTCCTGAACTGGGTGTAGTGAAGTTAGCTTCATAAACTGAACGACGTTTATCATCTTGCAGGACAAACTCCACTGTTCTTGGTGTTGCAGTTCGAGGCAAGTAGAACAAAAAATTGGGATAGGCTTGTTTTGTCAATCCCAAATTATTTTCTGGAACTAATGCCATTAATCGCCCAGCATTACTAGAACACTCTCCACGTGTTCCACCGCCAATTCTTCGGCCTGGCAAACCTTCTCTAGCTCTCTGTTCAGAATTTGCTAATACTTGCTGGAAACAAGCCCAAGAGAATGTCAACACAGACGTCAGACAAAGAATGGTAAATGTCCTGGTATTCAAAGTTTTTTCTACCATGGATTACTATTATTTAGTACTAAATTTCGCAGTAATTCTTATTTAATAAATACTCTAATTGTTTGCTTAAGAGTAGATTAAATGGCTTTACTTTATCAGATGTTTAAAGGACAGGTTTCTTAAGTAAAATTGCTGAAATATTGCTAAAGTACTGAAAAGCAACTCATTTTATAGAATTATCATCTTTTGTCCTCAGTAATACACAATATTTATCATAAAATTTTATTTGTTAGTTCTGGGTAAACACTTATATTATTTCAATATTTTTAAAATGCATTGAGTAGTATCTAACCAAACTCCTATTACCACTAATGATTAATGACTGAGGACTATCCAGGCATCTTTACAAAAAACCAAGCAACTATGTTAGCTAGATGCTAGTAAAGGGCAATATAAAGCCATAAACAGTAGTTCAGTTTGTATTGCTTTATGAGGAATTTCGTTCATAATTCAACAATTGATTCTTCTAATCAGCCATCTAAACAACATATATTCCTAAAAAACTCTCGAAATGTGATGGAAGTGCTAGTGGTAGCGGAAGTACAACAGCAGATCCAATCGTTGCCTTCTAAAATTGCTAAATATATCAATCCATCTGAGGTGACTGCTTACGCATTAAATCGTCTGCCTGCTCTTTATGCCACTAGCAAAAGAGGGTGGCAGCGGCAATTACATCGTGCCAAAACAGAGTTTCACCAGAAAATTAATACGGCTGTGCGGCAGGGAATTATAGCTGTACAACAAGACCCCCTGCGCGCTGATGATCTGCTTGATTTTCAAGAAGAGAATGCAGTATTGTCTGCTTTGCAAGAACTAAAAGTTTTACTTCAGCAAGAGGATTTAACATGGGATAAATTAGCTGATGTGGTTGAACAAACCTTAATGGATACGTTAAGAGGAAAAATCACCTGGCGTAAGCCTGATAGTTCAGATAATGAAATTTTTGACTGGGAACAGCATCCACATAATCAAAAAGGATAAGTAAATGATTTTTTATGCAAATATTTTAAATAACCGTTGTAAAAAGCTAACGATAGGACAAGCTTTATTTACTAATAATAGCGCAGCCTAAATAAACTTAAGATTATGGATAAAAAACACATATTGGGTGGGCAAAAATTAGCTAAAAAATATATTTATATTTAAGTGGCTTTTATGTACATTAATCTATATTTATTGTTACGTAAAAACTACTTGAGACGGATACATGGTCGTTTAGTCATATTTATAATTGGGATTTTGTTAGGCCTAGTTTTTACCCTGTTACCCATAGCTGGAACTGTAGTTTCTGTTGCTGCCCAAAATTCTTCACTGCCATCAATGGTTCAGAATTTACCCAATGCAGCACAACAGGAGCAACAGGGTAGGCAATATTACGAAGCAGGGCAGTTCTTAGAAGCACTTAAAATCTGGCAACAAATTCTCCAGGCTTACCAATCTCAGGGCGATAAACTCAACCAAGCTAGAGTCTTAAATAACCTCTCATTGAGTTATCAGCAACTAGGGCGGTGGTCTCAAGCTAGCCAAGCAATTTCTCATAGCCTAGAATTGTTAAACGCAAAACAGGGCGATCGCTCACTCGAAAAGTTAAAAGTTCTAGCTCAAGCCTTAAACACTCAAGGAAGTTTACAATTAGCAACTGGAAAGTCGCAAGCAGCACTGACAACTTGGCAAGCCGCAACTGCTACTTATACTCAGGCAAAATCCGAGATTGGAGTGATCCGAAGCTTAATTAACCAATCTCAAGCTTTGAAGAGTTTAGGGTTATATCGTCGAGCATTATCTACACTAACTCAGGTCAACCAAATCCTCGAAAAACAACCTGATGCGCCAATAAAAATAGCTGGATTACGCAGCTTAGGTAGTAGCCTGCGTTTAGTAGGTAATTTGGAACAAGCACAGCAAGTATTGCAACAAAGCTTGGCGATCGCCCAAAAATTACAATCTCCCGTAGATATCAGTGCCGCATACCTCGATTTGGGGAATGTGGCCCGTGCAAAGGAAGATCCTGAATCTGCTTTGGCTTTCTATCAAAAAGCTGTAGCCATTGCACCTTCCTCGATCCTCAAAATCCGAAGTCAACTCAATCAACTAAGTACCTTAATTGATATAAAACAATGGGCATCGGCTCAAACACTGTGGAGTCAAATTCAGTCTCAACTTGCCAATCAACCACCTAGTCGAGTAGTGGTTTATGCCCAGCTTAACTTGGCTGGAAGTTTGATTCGCCTCAAGCAGGCAAATGTCCCCAATGCTCCCACTATAGTAAATATTGCTCAGTTGGTTGCAACTACCATCCAGCAGACAAAAAACTTGGAAGACAAGCAAGCACAAGCTTATGCACTTGGTAAACTTGGCGGACTTTACGAACAGACTCAGCAATGGTCAATTGCCCAAGATTTAACCCAGCAAGCACTCGTACTCGCCCAAGCTATTAATGAGCCAGAAATTGCCTACCGTTGGCAATGGCAGTTAGGACGACTTTTAAAAGTACAGGGAAATCTTGAAGGAGCGATCGCAGCCTATACTCAAGCTGTCAGTACCCTACAATCCTTGCGTAGTGATTTGGTTGCAATTGATCCCGATATCCAATTCTCTTTTCGGGACAGTGTAGAACCCGTATACCGCGAACTAGTGAGTTTACTTCTACAACCTAGCACTTCAAAGGGCGACCAAAAATCTATAATCCAAGCTCGTCAAGTTATTGAGTCTTTACAATTAGCAGAATTAGATAACTTTCTGCGCGAAGCTTGCTTGGATAGAAAATCCACTCAAATTGATCAGTTTGATCCACTGGCAGGAGTAATTTATCCGATTATCTTGGCAGATCGATTAGAAGTTATTTTAAGCTTGCCGCAACAACCACTACGCCACTACGCAACATCTCTGCCTCAAGATCAGCTCGAAAGCATTGTAGAAAAACTACGCAAAAATTTAGTTATCCGTTCTAAAGAGGACTTTCGACCGTTTTCTCAACAACTTTATGATTGGTTGATCCGTCCAGCTGAAACCGAACTAGCTAACAGTGGGATTAAAACATTAGTGTTTGTACCGGACGGTGTGTTGCGAAATATTCCAATGGCATCTCTGCATGATGGGAATCAATATTTAGTCGAAAAGTACAGCATCGCTTTGACACCAAGCCTACAGTTACTACCTCCTAAGCGGTTGCCACAAAGAAACTTTAAAGTACTTGGCGCTGGCTTAACTGAGGCACGGCAAGGCTTTTCTCCTCTAGAATATGTGGAACAGGAATTAAAGCAAATTAAATCTGAAGTACCGAGCGTAGTTCTGTTAAATGAAGAATTTACCAGCAATAATCTCAAAAGTTACCTTCAATCTACCTTCTTTCCTATCGTTCACATTGCTACTCATGGTAAATTTAGCTCTAAGGCAGTAGAAACTTTTATTCTGGCTTGGGATGACCGTATCAAAATCAATGATTTAGATAACCTCCTCCAGATACCGGAACAGAAAAAGCAACAGACAGTTGAACTGCTTGTTCTCAGTGCCTGTGAAACCGCAACAGGAGATAAGCGTGCTGCTTTAGGGTTAGCAGGAATAGCAGTCAGGGCAGGGGCTGGTAGTACTTTAGCAACATTATGGTCTGTGAATGATCAAGCAACAGCCAATTTGATGCATCGCTTTTATCAGCAGTTGCGTAATACAAAACAAACCAAAGCTGAGGCTTTACGTAACTCCCAAATAGCACTTTTAAAAGATCCGCTTTATGAGCATCCCGTTTACTGGGCACCCTACATCCTAGTTGGAGACTGGCTTTAGGAATATTTAGCTGCTTACTTATTGCAAGTATCAAACATCTTATACTACTACTACGGCAATTTCCAACAGAGTGTAATACATTCACAAATTTAGAACAGATGCACACTGATAAACACAGATAAATCTGTACCTCCTTCAAATCAAAATTGCTATAACTTCAGTATGAGGATAAAGCTAAAATCAGGATCTGTGTCTTTTTAACCATGCTAAGTCTTAGGAAGCACCCTAAAATAATAGACAGAATTTAGTTACAATCTATCTGCCGTTTAGATACCAATGACTGAGCAACATAATGCTGACTCTTCGTCAACTGATTTTCAGCAGTTCAGTGAACCGAACGGCGATCGCCTTGAGTCGGAAAAACCGCTGACAGTGCTGCCTACTGATGGTGTAACAACCAAGTCAAGTGATGAGTCATGGAAAGACCGCATTGCTGGTGTTTGGAATAAGACAGCACCACGCTTGGTACAATTACTACCTGTAGAGCAATTAACACAGACAGTTGTTAATTGGTTTAGTGTCAGCGAAACTCAGGTTGCGGAAATTTTAGAGGCAGTTCGAGCAGAATTGCCAACCACTGAAGCTCTTTTGATTGGTAAACCCCAAGCGGGGAAAAGTTCGATTGTGCGAGGGCTGACGGGAGTTTCTGCCGATATAGTTGGTCAGGGATTTCGCCCACACACGCAACATACTGAGCGCTACGCCTATCCTTCTGATGACCTGCCATTACTAATTTTTACGGATACAGTTGGCTTGGGAGATGTCAAGCAGGACACTCAGGCAATAATTAAGGAGTTAGTTGGAGATTTACAAAACTCAAGCCGCCGTGCCAGAGTTCTGATTTTGACTGTTAAAATTAATGATTTTGCAACTGAAACGCTGCGTCAAATTGCTCAACAGTTGCGTCAAAAGTATCCAGATATTCCCTGTTTACTAGCGGTTACCTGTCTACATGAGGTTTATCCTGCTGCTACAGCCGATCATCCAGCTTATCCACCAGACTATGAAGAGGTAAACCGAGCCTTTGCTGCGATCCAAGAAGCTTTTGGAAAACTGTGCGATCGCTCTGTTTTGATTGACTTTACTCTGGAAGAAGACGGCTACACTCCAGTATTTTATGGCTTAGAAGCATTTAGAGATTCTTTGGCAGAACTCCTTCCAGAAGCCGAAGCCCGTGCGATTTATCAGTTATTGGATGAAGAAGGTGGCAAGCAACTTGGCAACCTCTACCGTGATACAGGACGTCGTTACATTTTGCCATTTGCAATCATGGCCGCCACACTCGCAGCAGTACCATTGCCTTTTGCCACGATGCCAGTGCTGACTGCCTTGCAAGTATCTATGGTAACAGCACTGGGGAATTTGTATGGGCAGACTTTGACACCATCACAGGCGGGTGGAGTTGTCAGTGCGATCGCAGGTGGTTTTCTCGCCCAAGCAGTAGCGCGGGAATTAATCAAATTTGTGCCCGGTTTCGGCAGCGTGATTGCTGCATCTTGGGCTGCTGCTTACACTTGGTCACTTGGTGAAACAGCCTGTGTGTACTTTGGTGACTTGATGGGTGGTAAAAAACCCGATCCCAAAAAGATTCAGTCTGTCATGCAAGAAGCATTTAAAGAAGCGCAACAACGCTTTAAAGGTATTAAGCCCAAAGAATAGTCGCTGGGGTTATTAAGGTCTTAATTAGTGTTGCTTTATCGTAAATATTGGGTTTGGTTTTACTCAACCCAACCTCAGCAACAAGAAAAAGTTTAGGGTAACCACGCTACTAAACTTCATCTGAAGCAGCTACTATTTCTTGTACTAAAACATAAGGCTGGACGATGAGCGTTTGAAACCGCTTGGTGGGATTAGCATTCCATTCTCCCAACTGTTCTGTAGTGGGTTTGGTAATCAATTGTTCATCAATCCACACTTGTACTTCAGGAATATTATCACTAGCGATCGCTATTCCAACATCTAGCAAGCTTAGCCCAGCTGTTACTACAATCACCGCATCTCTTTTTACATGAGGAATTAGCCATTCCCACTCTGCCTCATCTACATTTTCTGTTAAATCTGCTCTTAAGTCCGGCATAATTCCTTATTCTTTATGAGTCTAAGACTGATTTTACATTAATCCCTACTGTCTAGCTCATGGCTAATACTAATAACTAAGTTTCCGATTGCATCTCTTCAATTTCAAATAAAGTTACGATCACTCCAGCTATGGGAATTGAGATAAAAATACCGAGTAATCCCGCCACTCTAGCACCTACTAACAAAGCAAAAAATACTACTATAGGATTCAAATTAAGCGCACCTTGCATAATTCGTGGTGCAATTAAATTATCCTGTATTTGTTGGAGTACAATACAGGCTACAAATACTTTTAATGCTAGCCAAACATCTTGAGACAAAACAAGTAAGCTAATTGTACTAACTCCTAATGTTGCCCCTATGCCGGGAATTACATCAAGTAAGCCGACAATAACTGACAATAGCAAGGCAAAAGGTACATTTAATAATAAAAATACAATAAACGTGGTACTTGTTAAAAATAAAGTTAATATCAATTGACCTTGGAAAAAACTTAAAAAACTGCGTTTGATTATCTTATTAAATCTACTACGCCGCTGACTTGGAATTATTTTTAAGATTAAATTCCAAATCTTTTCTCCATCCAAAAGCATAAAAAATGCAATAACTGCAATTAATATAAAAGTTACAAAATTAGTCAAAAATTGTTGTAATATGGTTAGACTATTAACAAGGCTGGATATTGCTTGATTGCGTAATTGCTCTTCAATAAATCTTAAATCTATTTGAATATTGCGGTTACGTAGTAATTGTTCTAATCGCTCGATTAAAGGTGCTAAAGAGTTTAAAAAAGTAGTCACGCTGTCAATTAGTTGTTGTCCTTGAGATAGAACTGCTAAACCCAAAGTAATTGCCAGCCCCCCAAGAATCACAATGCTAACCAAGAAAACTATAGAAACTGCTATACCGTGTGGTAAAAAACGCCGCAGCCATTTTACAGGATAGCTGAGTAAAAAAGCCAAAATTGCGGCGAATGTAAAAATAACGATCACCGCTTCAAAGTAAGCTAAAAGCTGTACAATAGCCCATCCAGAAGCTACCAAAAGCAAAAAGCGAACTAACGCCAGATTATTCAATCGCTGCCAAAAATTCTTGGCTTCAAAGCCGCTCATATACTGTTGGGGATAGGTGTAATAGTTAATTGCGCTTAACAATCATGTTTCTACTTGCTGTAAGCACATTCACCTTACAGTTACAGAAATTTAGAGGCGATCGCAACCACCTTCCAGCATATTTCTAGATGTACTCACTTATCGTCCTAAATCATGCATTCCATTAATTACTGCTGCACACTTTTGTGTCAGCGCTTGTAGTTCCTCTTTATTAGTCGAACTAGGAGCATCAATCACCTTGCCAATTCTGACAGTTAGGGGAACTGCGCGGGGAATAGTCGAGCCTTTTTGTAAAATCCCCTCAGTACCCCATAAACTCACTGGCAATATAGGTGCTTTTGCCTTAGCCGCTAAAAGCGCTGCACCCCTCTTAGGGTCTGTAATTCGCCCATCTGGTGTGCGAGTACCTTGTAAGAAAACACCCACAGCCCAACCATTTTCAATACACTCTAAGGCTGAACGGATAGCAGTGCGATCGGCTGTACCTCGACTAACTGGGTAAGCACCGTACAATTTAATTGCTTGTGCCAAAACCGGGATATTAAATAATTCTTCTTTAGCCATGTACGCTACCGGACGCAGTACACAACTAGAGACAATTGGCGGGTCAAAGTAACTAGCATGATTGCTTATTACAACTAATGGCCCGGATTGAGGCACATTTTCAGCACCATAAATCCGAATCCGAAAGTAAGCATGAAGCATGGGGCTGACAACCGACCACTTAAAAGCGTGATAGAGTGCCAGACTAATCAACGGTTCGCGGCTTCGAGACATAAGGGATTGGGGATTGGGTATGGGGCATTGGGCATTGGGCATGGGGTATCCCTTCGGCTTCGCTCAGGGCAAGTGAGCATTGGGCATTGGGGAGGCAGTGCGTTGGTGAGGCAGTCCGGCCTTGGGGGTTTCCCCCAGGAGGAACTGCCGAAAGGGTTCCCCGGCTTGTAGACACCCGGAGGGTGGCTTCCCGCAGGGTAGCAACTGCCGTCATGGGGCATTGGGCATTGGATAAAGAAGACAAGGAGCATGGGGGATGGGGGGACAAAAAGCAAAAGTTAATCATGGTTCTTTCCCCTTGTCCGCTTCTCCCCTTGTCTCCTTGTCCCCTTGTCTCCCAGTCCCTAGTACCCAGTCCCCAGCCTCTAATCGCTAAACAGGCAACTCAGCGGCATTACGCACGTTTTCTAAGATTAAACCAGGACTTGTGCGTTTAATTAAACCAGTTAGCACATTACCAGGGCCAATTTCCACTACTCGCTCAATGCCATTGTCAGGAAAAAACAAAGAAATTTCTCGCCACCGTACCGAACCAGTCATTTGTTTAATTAGACGTTGTTTTAAAACCTCTGCATCAACAGTTGGTACAGGTTCTACATTAGATAAAACTGGTACAGTAGCTGTCTGAAATTGTACAGATTCTAAGACTTCCTGAAACTCTGTAGCTGCTGCTGCTATTAAGGGTGAGTGAAAGGCTCCAGAAACTTTTAAAGGGATAGCACGCTTGGCTTTAACTTGCGATAGTACCGTCTGTACACCTTCTGGAGAGCCAGAAATGACAACCTGAGCCGGACTGTTATCATTTGCCAGTACTACGTCGGGCGTTTGGGCAATAACCATTTCCAACTGTTCGCGCTCAAAGTTCATCAGTGCAGCCATCATGCCACCTGAAACACTATTCATAAGTTCAGCACGACGCTTCACCAAGTGTAAGCCCACAGACCAGTCAAAGACCCCAGCAATATAAAGAGCGATATATTCTCCCAAACTGTGACCGGCAACTAAATCTGGCTGATGTCCCCGTTCGCGGATAAGGTCGGCAAGAATACTTTCTACTACATATAAACTTGGCTGGGTGTAGAGAGTACGTGATAACTGTTCGGCATCGCTTTGGCAAATTTCTGTGACAGACCAGCCTAAGATGGCCTCAGCTTGGGCAAATTTATCCCGCGCAGAAGCTATATCTAATAAGTCGATTCCCATTCCTGTTACTTGGGAACCTTGTCCGGGAAACACCCATGCAGTTTTAGTCATTGGTCAGTCGCTTCGCTCGAATTCAAAATTAAAAATTCAAAATGAAAAATCCAGTTTTAGAATTTTGCATTTTGAATTTTGAATTGTTTATCTTCCCCATTGAAAAATTGCTGCGCCCCATGTAAGTCCAGCACCAAAGCCGGATGCAGCAATGATGTCATTAGGTTGAATTTTGCCTTGCCGCACTGCTTCATCTAGGGCAATAGGAATGGAGGCGGCAGAGGTGTTGCCATAATGGGCAAGATTGCTGATAACTTTATGTTTGGGAATATTGAGGCGTTGGGCAACAGCATCTAGAATTCGCTGATTAGCTTGGTGCAAAAGTAGCCAATCTATTTGCTCAATGCTGAGGTTAGCCTGAAATAAAGCTTTGTCGATGACTTCTGGTACTCGTTGTACAGCAAAGCGGTAGACTTCTTTGCCATTCATCGTAATGGGTTGGTAAGTCCCTTGAGAGATATTTACGTCTGAAATCAGTTCACGGGAGGAGCCTTTATAGGCAAGATTGAGGTAATGATTTTGTGTACCATCACTTTTGAGAGTAAATCCCAGCAAGCGATCGCTCTCATTAGACTGTAATACTACCGCTCCAGCACCATCGCCGAACAATACACAAGTACGGCGGTCTTGCCAATCTACCCAACGAGAGAGGATATCTGCTCCTACCAACAGTACATTTTGATAAACGCCTGTTCTGATGTATTGGGCAGCAGTTACCAGTCCAAAGACAAAGCCAGAGCAGGCAGCAGTCAAGTCAAAGGCTACGGCTTTGGTGGCTCCTAATTCAGCCTGAATTTGACAAGCACTGCCAAATAAATCATCAGGGGTAGAGGTTGCCAACAGAATTAGATCCAAGTCTGCTGCTGTGATTCCAGCAGATGCGATCGCTTGTTTGCTAGCAGCAGCAGCAAGTTGACTTAAAGACTCGCCAGGATGTGCCAACCGTCTTTGACGAATTCCCGTTCGTGTGGTGATCCAATCATCTGATGTCTCCACCAGTTCAGTCAGCGCTTCATTGTCTAAGGAAGTTTCTGGTAAGGCCGAACCACTTCCAGTAATTGCTATGCCTAACTTATGCACTCCTAGTCTCCCAAACTATCCAGCTATCAGCGTTTAGTCATTAGTCATTAGTCATTAGCCACTAACGTTTGACCAATGACCCCCTCTCCAGCTATTGATTGCTAATCTTCCTGCTGATTGCTAACCACTCTCGCGCTGTAGGGTTTGATACTGAGACTGAATTCGTTGTAGCACTTGGTTGTCTACAGCTTCTTTAGCCATGCGAATTGCATTAAAAATCGAAGGTGCTTGTGAGCTACCGTGACCGATAAAACAAATTCCCGCCACGCCTAAAAGTAAAGCACCACCATGTTCCGCATGATCCATCCGTTGCTTAATCCGCTTGAGATTGGGTTTTAAAAGAGCTGTACCAATTTGACCATGCAATCCTTGGGGTAGTTCTTCGCGCAAAATTTGCAGAATCACTTCTCCGACTGCTTCGGCAAATTTCAACAACACATTGCCCACAAAGCCATCACAGACAATCACATCAAAGTGCCCAGAAAGCACGTCACGTCCTTCTGCATTCCCAATAAAAGCAATTTGGGAATTTTCGCGTAGCATTTGGTGAGCGCGGACTGCGGCATCATTACCTTTAGAGTCTTCTTCACCAATATTTAGAAGACCCACTTTCGGTTCGTTTGTCCCCAGCACATACTGACTGTAGACAGACCCCATGACAGCAAACTGCTCTAAAAACTTAGGGCGGCAGTCTACGTTCGCGCCAACATCAAGTATCAGGACTGGTTTGCCAGCTACGATTGTGGGAAATACTGCCCCAATTGCAGGGCGGTCAATTCCCGGTAATCGTCCTAAGCGGAGCAAGGCTGCTGCCATAGCTGCCCCAGAGTGACCAGCAGAAAACACTGCATCTGCCTGCTGTTGCTTTACCAAATCCATCGCCACGTTGATGGAAGCCTTGGGTTTGCGTCTGATGGCGCTTAAAGGCTCCTCATCCATTGCGATCGCTTCCTCAGCAGGAACGATCTCCACTTGCCCCAAATTGGTTTTTGGTGGCAGGACAGCTTCAATTTGTTGGGGATCACCTACCAACAGAACTTTTACATCCAGTTCTTCCATTGCTCGCAGTGCGCCAGCAACGATTTCACTGGGTGCATGATCCCCTCCCATTGCGTCAATTGCGATCCGTACGCAAGTCGATCCCATTGCTCAGAGCTTATAGAAACCTTACAAATTTTACCAGATGGCTTTGCCGAAAATCTGAAAAGAGGTTCCGGCAAGCCAAACATAACATGAATCGTGGGGACTGGGGGTTGGGGACTGGGGGCTGGGGGACAAGGGGACAAGGGGAAAGAACCATGATTAACTCTTGCTTCTTGTCCCCTGATCCCCCATGCTCCTTGTCTTCTTTATCCAATGCCCAATGCCCAATGCCCATTACCCATTACCCAATCCCCATTACCCAGTTAACTAGGGTACGGACGCCGAAGCCGGTCGCCCCAGGCCCGTTATAGCCATTTTCTTTATCTGCCCACACAGGGCCAGCTATATCTAAGTGTGCCCAAGAAGTTTCTTTAACAAACTGCTTGAGGAAAAGAGCCGCAGTAATCGCACCACCAGGACGAGGCCCTGTATTCTTCATATCGGCGATCCCAGACTTTAGCCCTTCAAAATATTTTTCTTCCATAGGCATCCGCCAAATTTTTTCGCCTGTGGTTTCGGCAGCTTTTTCTAGTTGGGCGGCTACAGCATCATCAGGGGTAAACAAACCAGCAATATCATCACCCAAGGCAATCACATTTGCACCAGTCAAGGTAGCTAAATCAACGATCGCATCCACGCCCAATTTTTCGGCAAATACCAAAGCATCTGCTAAAGTTAAACGTCCTTCAGCATCGGTATTGTTAACTTCTATAGTTTTGCCGTTAGACGCTTTGAGGATGTCACCTGGGTGCATGGCATGACCGCTGATCATGTTCTCGGTCACCGCTGAGATAAAATGTACTTCAGCATTGGGCTTTATTTGGGCAATGGCTTTTGCTGCACCCAAGGTGGCGGCTGCACCACCCATATCAATTTTCATAGTTTCAATACCGCTACCAGCGCCTTTGATGTTGAGTCCGCCGGAGTCAAAGGTTAATCCTTTACCAACAATTGCTAGTTTACGTGTGGGTGTACCTTCTGGCTTGTAAGTTAAGTGAATAAATTTAGGAGGTAAGTCGGAAGCTTGAGCAACTCCTAAAAAGGCTCCCATACCTAGCTTTTCACACTCTTCGCGTTCTAAAATTTCTAGTTGCAAACCGTGATCGGTGGCGATCGCTTGTGCAGTTTCTGCCATAGTAATAGGCGTTACCTCGTTTGCTGGGGCTGCGACCAACTGCCGTGCCAAAATTACTCCAGAAACGATTTGATTAGCCAGATTAATCGCTGCTTCTTGTCCACCAAATCCTAGTAAATCTACGGTTTCTACTTGTGAACCTTTATCTTCTGGTTCTGATTTAAAGCGGTTATCTTGATAAAGTGCCAGTTGCACACCTTCAGCGATCGCTTGGGCACTTGCCGCTGGATCGTTGTTCCATAATGGAAAACTAAATCCCAAAACTTTGCTTTTTTGCTTTTTGGCAACTCGGCCTACAGCCGCCGCCGCACGTCGCAAACCATCTAGTTTTAAAGCTTCTGGTTTTCCCAAACCTACCAAAATAACTTTCCGAACTGGGTTACCAGCAGCTACACGGGTGAAGATGGTGCTATTGGCTTTACCCTTAAATTCCTCTTCGGCAATCAGTTCTTTTAGAATCCCAGCAAACTTGCCATCTAAAGTTGCCAGTTCTCCAGTTAACTCTACTGCATCTTCAAATAATCCAATTGCCAAAGTATCCCCTGCCCACTCTAAAAGAGGCGTATCGCTCGCTCGAATTAGCATTTTTGTATTTTGTGTAAATCTTCTTGTACCAGTATTGCTTAAAATTATGTGTTCGTGCTTGATAGGGGGGAGTTAAAGAGCAGGGAAGCAGGGGAGAATAACTTAATGATTAATATCAAATTTGTTGGCGATCGCTGCAATTACCTTTTGTTCAACTGGTGTAATCTCGCCGTTAAGCTGGGCAATTTTTTTACACTGAGCTAATAAAGGTATGGCAAAATCACGGTTCAGTTGATTGAGCAATGTATCTAAAGGCTGAGGTGATTTGATGTTTTGCTCTACCGCTGCCAATGAAGTAGGACTAAGATTTGCCGCTTGCAAGTCTGGGAGAATTTCTTCCCAAGTCTTCTCTGGATTACTGGCAAGGATCATGTGAACTAGAATTTGATCCATTAGCGCTTCTTGGGCGATCGCTGTTTCTAAATACTTTTCACTTTGTTGTTTTAACGTTGCCAATGTCTCCTTGGAGGTTACTGGAGTGGATTCATCTAACTTGGCTTCGTAAAATCGACAAGCAGCATATCCCAAGGAATAAATCATTGTTGCATTTGAGCTAGCCGCGATTACCGCACCTGCAAAAGGTACATTTCGCAGCATACCTAATCCCGCTACTCTCAAAAGACGGCCACCGCCTAAAGCTAAACCAAAAATAGCCAAAACTTCACCCTTACGCGCAGGGTCTTTTAAATCTAACCCATAGGCAGCTGCAATCTGATAAAGCATCTCTGACTGTAATTCTGTGGTGGCTGCTAAATCAATAGCTAACAAAGCCGCCGCTACTCCTGGCAAAATACTAGTAGCTATTCCAATCCCGCCTGCTTTTGTTGCTTTTTCCACCATAATCCGGTGAGCAATTTGGCTGGGTGATTCATTGGGATACTGTTGCTTTAGTTTTTTGACTGCCTCTTCTGCCTTTGCCAAATCAACTTTTTCGCTAGCTCCGACCAACCAATTCAGATTTAATACGCCAGATAATTTACGAATCAGCCAAAATTGGCTGAGACTATTAACTACATTCCCCGTGGTTTGAGTTGATTGTTCAATTAATTGGTGTGTTTGTTTGGCAACTGTTTTACCAGTTTGAGAAATTACTTCTCCTACCTGGCCTATGGTTTTGGTCAAAGACTCTACAAAAGATGTTTGTGCAGGTAAATTATCAGATTGATTCAGCTTTATTTCTTTTTGAGATTTGTCTACCATCGGTTAGTACCATCCTGAACGCTTCTTAATTCAGGTTGTAACGAAAGCCTGAGTAGTTTGACATCTCCCAAACAGCGCAATTTAATTTAAAACATACTAAAGACAGAGGTAATACCATTTCGTTTTAATGTCACTACGTTTAAATTCACATTCAAAACGCAATTAAAAATTACGAATTAAGAATTACAAATTTTTTATTTGTTGGTTTTGCTCTATCTTCTGGTATGTTGTGTGCAAATCTTACCTATACAGCCACAAAAATTAACTCTGTTGCTTTATCCTCAGACTATTAGTTGTTGAATTGTGTGGACGCTACTTTCTAAAAAGTCATTATCCCGCATGATTTTATAGAGATTAATATTTTCCTCTAGCAAACAGGCGTGTCCGCTATCAGGCAAAATCACCATCTTCGTATTGTGTAAAATCTCAACTAAACGTTTCACTTCATCAACAGAAGGCAAAAGCCGATCAAGCATCCCAGCAATCAATAAAATCGGTTGTGTGAGTTGACGTAACTGCTCTTCTTCTACATGAAACTCTCTTAGTAAAGATAATCGCCAAAGAACTGTTTCTGGAGGTACAGAACGCATACTTTTGAGCAATTCTTGGCGATCGCTGCGTGAAATCCGTGGCAGAGATGCTAAAAACGGTAACAACCCCAGTGAGCCTATCTCATAAAGGGATGGATGCACTAAGTAAGTTAGTTGAGATGCCCAATTTAACCAAGGCCGAAGATGAAAGCTAGAAGCTGGGTTAATCAGGATAATTCGCTTAAACAGCTGTGGTGCTTGGATAGCTACTTTCATCGCTAAACAACCACCAAAGGACTCACCACACAGATAAACTGGCCGCTGAGAACTTCTTTCTAATTCTGCATGGATCAAGTCCAAAACGTTATTAGTAAGCACATCCCAGGTAGTGAGGTCTTGCCGTGGTATTGCTAAACAGCGAACATCAAAACCTACTTCTAATCCAGCCGTTTGCGCTCGCAATAGTTGACCAGTTCCATCCATTCCTGGCAAGTATACAAACAGTGGATATTCTGGCTTTATACGTTTAGGAGTAAGGAAACACGGCTTTAACTCTACTTCTAGCATTGTAAAATTTAAATTGTCTTACTTATTTTTATAGGTTTTAATCTATACAAGCTCAATAATTTGAGGTTTATATCTAAAAGATTAATATTGTCAAACTTCAGTCAAAATTCTGTTAAAATCATAGCGCAAGTATCAAAAATTACGATAAAAATAACTTTTAAAATTCAATGCTATAGCATTTAAGTTTACAAAAAAGATAATTTAGGTAATTAAAAATTCCTGTCTACAGGATTTGTTAAGTGTGGTCAATCCTCCGATAGCCATATATCCTAAAACTATCTTAGGAAATCTGGAAATGCAATCTCTATAATTTATGGATCGGGGAATTGCTGCATAAAGACGCCAGATAATTTAATAACAACCTTGACGTAGTAAACTGGCAATTTCATAATGACAATGTTCTGTCAGTTCAGCTACAACAGTTTTCGCTTTTTTTCCCTGATATTGTTTTTGTTGTTGAGAGGTAATCCAATAAGGGCGACCAATTAACACAGCAACCCGACGATAAATTACCAAGGGATGCCAACCTGGTTGATTAAACAAAGCTTCTGAAGGGTCAAACAAACTTAACAAGCGTAAAGGAAAACCAGGAGTGTTTACTTCCTCAAGGGAGGCGATCGCAATTGGCAAAATTGCTAAGTCTTTTACAGATGCTCGCAATGCCAAATGGGCAAATCCCCGTTGAAATTCACCCACTTGATCGGGTTGGGTAAATTTTACCATTGGTTCGGTTCCTTCGGGAAATACCCCTACCATCTGCTTGGACTGCAACAGCAACTGGGACTGCACAAAAAAGCTCTGCTGGCGGTGTTGGCTATCTTCTAAGGGAAAGCACCCCAATTGTCCCGTAACCAACTCCCGCATGATTGGTACTTGTCCCATGTAGTGATGACAAGCAAAGCGGATCGGACTCGATAGCGCTTCCATTAAAATAAATGCGTCCATAAAACTGCGGTGATTGCTCACCACTAACACGCTGGCATCCTGGGGAATACGATCCTCGTAATAACGAAATATTTGTGTTGAAAGCGCCATTAATGACCAGCGAGAAATCTCCAGGGGGCTATTTAGACTCATAAATGATCAATAATATTTTTCAGAAAATATCGCAGTTTGTCTTGATTTATTATTTACATTTCTTTACTACCGCTACGACCGTCTTAAGGTAGAAATGTTTAATCCATAGAGCAGCTATATTTTGTGGTTTATTATCTATGTGTTACAAGTCACAATCGATGCAATCAAAAATTTTCAGAATTATTCTTATTAGCTAATTTTCAATTTTTGTTGATTAATTAGCTGAGGTTATATATATCATAAATTAATCTTGAACCCGACAAATTTGCTAATATCAAGGTGTGATTTGAAAAAAAAGTAACAATGTTATATAATTACGTGGTTTTACCGATAATATTTCCAGAAAAAACGTTTTAATAAGTTGTTTTTTATTCTGCATGAATCTAGTGAATAAAAAAGAAAAGACATTTGCACTGACAACTCCGCTATATTATGTAAACGATGTACCTCACATTGGTAGTGCCTATACAACAATGGCAGCAGATGTCGTAGCACGCTTTCAGAGGCTGTTAGGGCATCAGGTTCTACTGATTACAGGTACAGATGAGCATGGGCAAAAAATACAACGAACAGCCGAGAGTAAAGGGCGATCGCCACAAGAGTTTTGTGACGAAATATCAGCAGGATTCGTCTCCTTATGGCAGGTATTAAATATTCCATATGATCGCTTTATTAGAACTACCTCACCTCGCCATGAAGCCATAGTTAAAGAATTTTTTGGGCGGGTATGGGAAGCAGGCGATATCTACCTGGGACAACAAAAAGGCTGGTACTGCGTAGCCTGTGAAGAATTTAAAGAAGAAAGGGATCTGCAAGAAGGAAATCGTTGTCCGATTCACACTAACAAAGAAGTCGAGTGGCGAGATGAGCAGAACTACTTCTTTCGATTATCAAAATATCAAACTCAACTGACAGAATTTTACCAGTCTAGACCAGAGTTTATCCAGCCTGCTAGCCGCCGTAATGAAGTCTTGAACTTTGTAAATCAAGGGTTACAAGATTTTTCGATTTCACGGGTAAATTTAGATTGGGGCTTTCCAGTACCAGTTGATCCCAAGCATACTCTTTACGTCTGGTTTGATGCACTGCTAGGTTACATCACAGCGTTGCTAGAACCCGATGCAGAACCGACTTTAACAAATGCCTTAGCCACATGGTGGCCGATAAATGTGCATTTAATTGGTAAGGATATTCTGCGTTTTCATGCAGTTTACTGGCCAGCAATGCTACTTTCAGCTGGCTTACCTTTGCCAGAGCGAGTATTTGGACATGGCTTTTTAACCAAAGATGGTCAGAAGATGGGTAAAAGCCAAGGTAATACTCTCGATCCTGTAGAACTAGTCCAGCGCTACGGTAGTGACGCCGTTCGTTATTACTTCCTTAAGGAAATTGAGTTTGGTAAAGATGGCGATTTTAATGAAGTTAGATTCATTAATGTTCTGAATGCAGATTTGGCAAATGATTTAGGCAATTTACTCAATCGCACTTTGAACATGATGAAGAAATACTGCGCCGGTAATGTGCCATCAATTGCCAATGAAGCCATTCCGGTTGAAAATCCTTTAAAAGCGATTGGCTTAAGTCTAGGGGAGCAGGTAAAACAAGCTTACGAAGCGCTAGCTTTCAATCAAGCCTGTGAAGCTATCCTTGTAATGGTTCAAGCCAGCAATAAGTTTATTGATGAACAAGCCCCTTGGTCATTATATAAACAAGGACAGCAGCAGGCATTAGAAAAAGTGCTTTACACAGTTCTAGAATCAGTTAGACTAGCAGCTTATCTGCTGTCTCCAGTGATTCCGAATATCAGCAGCGATATTTATCAGCAGTTGGGCTTCGGAATCAACTTTAACGATCAAACAGAAAGTGCAATTGCAGCACCTTTCAGCATTCATGGAACTTGGGGGATACTATCGAGTAAACAACAGTTGGGCACACCCCAACCAATCTTTAAGCGAATAGAAACCCCAAAAAACGATTAGTACTTTGAATTTTTGATTTTGGTTCATTTCTAAATTCTCTCAAAAAATTTATCGGGGCTGCACTCAATTAGCCCCGGAAGTTTATCATAAGCTGCTCTAACTTGCGTTAAAAAAGTAAAAATTTTGTATCAAATATCACAAGGATAACAACAGAGGTATGACAACAATGTTAAATAATTTAGAAAATGATTCGATATTTACGCCGGAACAAGTTTTAGAGAATAGGGGTCGTGTAGCTATATTTATTGATGGCTCAAATCTATTTTATGCTGCACTGCAACTAGGAATCGAAATTGATTACACTAAGTTGCTGTGTCGATTAACTGGCGGTTCTAGGCTGTTACGTGCTTTTTTCTATACTGGAGTAGACCGGACAAACGAGAAGCAACAAGGTTTTCTACTGTGGATGCGTCGCAATGGCTATAGAGTCATTGCTAAAGATTTAGTACAACTCCCAGATGGCTCAAAAAAAGCCAATTTAGATGTAGAAATTGCAGTAGATATGATGGCCTTAGTGGATTCTTATGATACAGCAGTGTTAGTAAGCGGCGATGGGGATTTAGCCTACGCTGTGAATTCAGTCAGCTATCGTGGTGTACGGGTAGAGGTTGTAAGTTTACGCTCAATGACTAGCGACAGCTTAATTAATGTTAGCGATCGCTACATTGACTTAGAAGCCATCAAAGAAGATATTCAAAAAACCCCTCGCCAAAGCTATCCATATCGACCTTTATCCACTATGGGTTTTTTGGATGACCCAAGAGATAGTGACGGACATTTAGAAATTCAAGATTAATGAAGCAGTCAGAAGCAAGAAACCAGGGCAGAGGAATTTCAAACGACAAGGGGGGAAGTAAAACACATTCCCCCCAATTCTTTTCATACCAATTTCTTAGTAATTTACAACTAAAAGTAAATTGGTTTTACCTACCTGTGACTTTTTTATTATTTATAGGATTAGTCTCCTGCCAAGGTAAATCTCCCACAGGTAACCAACCAAATGCTTCGGGTGCATCTGGACAAAATACAGATAGCAATTTGACTTTTTTTGGTGTTGCTTTTGAACAGTTTGATGAGGTAGGAAGACCGATTTGGAAAGTCAATGCTAAAGAAGCAAAATACACTAAAGAAAAACAAATTGGTCAGGCTGAAAGTCCATATGGTGAACTATACCAAGATGGCAAAGTGGTTTACCAAATCAAAGCAGAACGAGCAGATATTGAACAAGACGGGAAACAACTATTTCTCAAAGGTAAGATACTTGCTACAGATCCTCGTAATGGTATTGTCTTGCGAGGTAATGAATTAGAATGGCGTCCCCAAGAAGATTTATTGATTGTTCGTAACCAGATCAACGGAACTCATAAACAATTACAAGCAGTAGCGCAGGAAGCACGAGTTAAAACCCGTGAGCAGCGCATGGAATTTTCGGGAGGAGTGGTAGCAAACTCTGCTGATCCCCAATTGCAAATGCGAACCGAGCATTTAATTTGGCAAATCAAAGAAGAAAAATTAATTGGCGATCGCCCTGTACAAATTGATCGCTACAAAAATAATCAAATTACCGATCGTGGTAGAGGCAATACTGTTGAAGTGAACTTGAAAACAAAGATTGCCACCGTCACAAAAAATGCCCAGCTAGAATTACTAAACCCACCTATGCAAATAACTAGTAATTCTATGATCTGGAACATGAACGCGGAAACTGTCACTACAAAGTCTCCCGTGCGTGTATTCCACAGTGCTGAGAATGTCACCGTGACCGCCAATCAAGGTGAAATGAAGATACCGCAAAAAACGGTTTTTTTAACAGGCAATGTCAACGCCGTTGGGCAACGCCGCCAGACCCTAAAATCTCGGACATTAACTTGGTATTTAGATAATAAGTTGTTGGAAGCTCAAGGCAACGTAGTGTATAACCAAGCTGACCCACCATTAACTTTTAGGGGTGAAACCGCCGTTGGTAATCTACAAACAGAAAATATTGTCGTCAAAGGCGGTAGTCCAGGCGATAGGGTAGTTACAGAAATTATTCCTCAAGAAAAAATCAAAGGTCAATAGTTTAGGGATTAGTTATTAGCCAAAAACTTTTAGATTCTTGGCTAACTTTTGAACACAACTTCATTACGGTTAGCGGCTCCCAGTTCGGGTAAAGAGTTGATGGTTGAGTGGGGGGTGATAGCAGCAGGGACTTCTGGAGCTACTTGTAATTGCTGCACTAAACGTTGCAACAGTTGGTCTTGTCCAGCACGGAAACCTGATACATTAGTACCACGATTAAGGATAGCAAACCAAACCAAACCGCGATCGCGTGTCGGCATCACCCCAGCTAAAGCGCTCACATCCCGCAGAGTACCAGTTTTCATGACTGTGCCAGCAGGCATATGTCTAGCGTGCATTGTTCCGCGGTGATCGAACCCAGACATGGGAAACAAGTCAGCTATAGTCAAGTTATGAGCTACGGCTTCCTGTTGCATTGCCATCAACATGGCACAAGCAGCTCTTGGAGAAATCCGATTTTCTGGCCCTAGTCCAGAACCATTGATTAACTGAATTTCCGACTCTGGAACTCTAGCCAGCCTAGCAGCAGTTGATTGGACTACAGGCGCTCCTCCTACTGATTCTGCCAGCATCTCTGCCATCTCGTTATTGCTGAAAACGTTCATCTCCTTGATGAGTTGCTTTAAGGGCAAAGAGCGATGACGAATCAACACAGCTTGTTGAGGATTGGGTTGTGCTGCGACTTTGACAGCACCAGCAATCACAACTTTAGGCTTCGGCGTGCCTTTGGGCATAATCGAGTGTATGAAATTTGCAGGGCGAGTCCAAGTACCAGAATTTAATGCTTGTTTAAATATTTGGCCTGCTAACAGCGGATGACGTTGGAAATTCATCGCAAAATTGCCAGTAATTACCAAATTACCCTTTACCTGCTTAATACCCATTTTGTTAAGAGTATTACCAAGAGCGATCGCTTCCTCCCATACCAACATCGGATCACCACCACCAGTAATCACCAAATCACCTTGCAATACACCGTTGACTATTGGCCCTGTGGCACTTACCAAAGTCTCAAATTGGTGATTTGGCCCCCAAGTTTTAAAAGCAACTAGTGAGGTAGCAATTTTAGTTAAAGAAGCAGCAGGCAGAGGTGTTGTACCTTGGTGATTCGCCATGAGCATTGGCCCCGACTGCATCCAAATTCCTTGACTTTCTGCCAGATTTTGTGCCACCAATTTTGATGTTATCAGCCCCTGAAGATAGCCTTGTACTACATTAGCTCCAACTGGATTTGGATCAGGAGCAATTACCAAGCCAGGGCTACTTTGCCAAGCCAAGGCATCTAAGGCTTCTAACGGCTTGATCTTTAACCCAACCATTTCCAGCCAAAGTGTAACCAGACCTGAACCCAATATTTCCAGCATATTTTATTCCTCTATTAGGATGTGAAAAGTTGTTTCCTGTGCTAATATTCAATCTTTTTCATGCTTATCAGCATGGAGTCATAATAACTAATGTTTTTTCCATTTGAGGTAGAGTGGATAATATGAGTTATGTGTATCTTTTTAATCAGCAATTAAACCATATAATTCTATAAGCTCGTAAATATAAATACGAGTGAATAAGTAAGATACAGTATAAGATAATAACTTCGATGTTCAATTACTCAGTAAATCTTGATCCCCGAAGCTGCTTGTAGAGCTATTTATCATCGCTAAAAAGTTCCACCTTGCCCAAAACAATATTTTAATTAGCCTTTATCAATCTAACAATTTAAGCTGACTTGACATCGTAAAGTGGCAATGAACCACAACAAGCGCAATTATAAATAGGAAGTTTAGCGTTGTAAACCTTTTTTTATCAAATAGGAAAATCCAACTCTGGTACAGAATAGTATAAGTTGTCTTTAAAAACGACGGAATTATTAATTTAACTGCGATTTTTCAATATAAAAGCTGTTAGGTTAGCTATCGAAGCAAGACTTCTCCAGAAGTGAAAGCGCGAGGGTGGCAAAATCCACCCCTAACGCCTACTTCCTTTCTGGATGTACTGTCTCTTCTATTGAATGATTAGCCATCTGGTTAATCACGGCAATCATCTGATATAAGCGTCCTAAGTCGCGTTGATTAAAATACAAAACAAGGCGGGGTAGCTCAATCGTTTCATCTTGAGCTTCTTGAAGCAATGCCTGGCTTTTTTCAATCCGTCCTTTGACCAGAATGTCGCTAAAATCAGCATTAAGTTGCTCTACCTCAGCTTCAGATAAATCTGTTGTTAAGCGGATTACTAACTGATCGCCTACGTAGCGACTAGAATGGTAAACTTGGTAAAAACGCGTAATAGCATCACAAGCTACATCCAAGTTGTCTGCGACTGTATAAAGGCTGGGGTCTTCAGGACTGACAAGACCTTTTTGTACTAATTGTTGATCAATGTATTGGCTCCAAGACCGCCAATAATCGCCACCAGGAATATCGATTAAAACTAAAGGCACTGGGCCAAATTTACCCGTCTGACTTAATGTCATGCACTCAAAAGCTTCGTCTTGAGTGCCAAACCCGCCAGGGAACAAGGCAACAGCATCACTTTCTTTCAAGAGAAATAGTTTGCGGGTGAAAAAATACTTGAAGTTAATCAGCTTAGGATCACCCTCGATAAAGGGGTTAGCTTGCTGTTCAAAGGGCAACTGAATGTTTAAACCAAAAGAATTTTCGCGTCCCGCGCCTTCGTGACCCGCCTGCATGATGCCACCACCACCGCCTGTCATCACCATAAATCCCAACTGAGTCACAGCGCGAGCAAAGTCCACTGCCATGTGATATTCAGGGGTTTCTGGAGCTAGGCGAGCAGAACCAAAAATGGTGACCTTACGGACGTGTCGGTAGTTATAAAACAGCTTAAAACCCCGTTCCATGTCTGCTAGAGAAGCCGACAATATCTTCCAATCGAGACGTTCAATGTCACTATCAGCCAAACGCACTATCGTAGTAAGTGCCTGCTTGATGAGTTGCTGATTTTTTAACGTCGGTAACCGAGCAATTAATTCAGCGATATCCGCCTGTAGAGACTCTAATGTGTCAAACGACGCAGATGAAGTCATGAGAACTGCTGCCACAATGGCATTATATTTTATCTAATTATGCTGTGCTATTTATCAACCGCTTCGCGCAGTTGCTTAGTAGATAATCAAAAGTTTTTGTCTGTTGACTATCGACTACTTCATCACAATAAAAAGCACCTTTGGTTTATTATTAACCAAGGCGCTGGTGACGACTTTCGCCGTCAACCTTTGTTCATCAAAGCGAATTATTTATTTGACATTAGCTTCTATTTCAATTAACGTAGCTCAGTAAGTTGCTACGCGAACATCATATGGCTCTAGAAGTTATTTGCCAAACTTAACTCACTTAATATCGCTACTGCAAACAGGCGATCGCCCGCCTTTTAGGTAATATTACACTTATCTAAGGTTACCGTAACTCCTTGACACCTAAACAACTGTTGTCAGTCAAAACAAGAGTCTAGGGATTTTCTCTCAAGGAATAACAGAATTAATTTAGCAGCGGGAACTTTACTATTTTACCACTGTCAAAAGTTGTTTTGAGACGCGAAGTTTCGCGCCTCTCAAACTTATTAACAAATATTCACCTAAAGCTAGAGCAAATGGATAAGTCAGAAAGGTTGGAGTCCCTATTGAGTTTCAAAGATACTTTTCCAAAGTGTTAGCTAATGTAGTTTTAGGCACGGCACCGACGACCATATCCACTTTCTGCCCACCCTTAAAAATCATCAATGTGGGAATGCTGCGGATGCCATACTGGCTGGCAACATTAGGATTCTCATCAGTGTTGACTTTAACGACTTTTATTTGGCCTTCATACTGAGAGGCAATTTCATCGACTACAGGAGCTACCATCCGGCAAGGACCACACCAGGGTGCCCAAAAATCAACTAAAACAGGTACATCGCTGTCGAGTACTTCTTGCTTAAACGTAGAATCCGTAACTTGTGCAGCTGCTGACATGCCTAAAAACCTTTGCCAATTATATTTCTGAGTTTCGTGAAAATTCTACCATAGCAAAAACAGTTGCTTCGGAGTGAAGGATGTACATTTGCAAAGAAGCTTTAGAATTTATTCACAAACATAAGGAACCGCCCGAACAGTAGTCCGGGCGGAGTGTGGTGTGAGGAGTGAACGGAAACATGCGTCTCCGCTATCTCTATTGTAGGCGACATATGCAATTTTTCCAGTAATTGTTTGAGAGTCTGGAAAAATTAATTTAAGCTTTTGAAGTTGATATCTACTAAGGATTAAGTATTAGGTATTAGCTAGTGGGCCTTGAGTATTAGGTTCATAGTATGGGGAAAACTCCTCCCCAGCCCCTAATCCCCAGTCCGCAATCGCTTTATTTACCCATACCTAATTGTTGAGCTTTTTGGTAAACTTTGCCTTCAGTTAACAATGAAGGAGCAATCACAACTTCAACTTGCTGCATTTCTTTAATGTTTTTCGCTCCTAATGTACCCATACTTGTCTTTAAGGCCCCTAAAAGATTATGAGTGCCATCATCTAGCCCTGCTGGGCCAATGAGGATTTGCTCTAGGGTACCAGTGGTAGCAACGCGAATGCGGGTGCCACGAGGCAATACAGGGCTGGGAGTCGCCATTCCCCAATGATAACCGCGTCCTGGGGCTTCGGCTGCTCTGGCAAAGGGAGAACCTATCATCACGCCATCGGCACCGCAAGCAATACACTTGCAAATGTCACCGCCAGTGATTAAACCACCATCGGCAATAACAGGGATATAGTTACCAGTTTCTTGATAATAATCATCCCGTGCGGCTGCACAATCCGCGATCGCAGTTGCCTGCGGTACGCCCACGCCCAACACACCGCGTGAAGTACAAGCAGCACCGGGGCCAATCCCTACCAGTACTCCAGCTGCCCCAGCTTTCAACAAATTTAAAGTCACGTCGTAAGTGACGCAATTGCCCAAAATCACAGGGATGGGCATAGAACGGCAAAATTCTGCTAAATCTAATGGAACTACAGACTCTGGTGATAGGTGTGCAGTAGAAACCACCGTAGCTTGTACAAAAAATAAGTCTGCCCCAGCTTTTGCTACCACCTGACCATATTTGCTTGCTCCGGCTGGTGTTGCACTAACTGCCGCAATGCCACCTTGTTGTTTAATTTCCTGAATACGCTTTTCAATTAATTCTGGCTTTATTGGTTCGGCATAGAGTTCTTGCATCAGGGATACAAATTCATCTTTCCCCACAGCGGCAATCCGATCTAAAATCGGTTCTGGGTCAGCATAGCGAGTTTGGATACCTTCTAAGTTGAGGACACCTAATGCTCCTAACTGCGACAAACGCACAGCCATCCGAACGTCTACTACGCCATCCATAGCACTGGCAATAATTGGAATTTCTCGCTCAATATTGCCAATCCGCCACCTGGTATCTGCCAAACTCGGATCGAGTGTTCTATTACCAGGTGCTAAAGCAATCTCATCAATTCCGTAAGCTCTCCGAGCCGTTTTTCCCCGCCCAAGTTGAATGTCCACGCTTAAACTTTTCTCAAATCTGTTTAAGCTAGGGTATCAAATTGTGAGGGGACTTGGAGCGACTTTTTTAGAAGTAACTGTCAGCAAGTAGCTCTTAACAGAGCCAGAAAAATTCTTACAGCAGTCACCCTGTTGAAACTGACTGTTGTCAGCACGGGCTTGGTCAGGATCTGTATGTGCTATAAATTGACAAAGACTTTGGAATCGACAGGAACACTACCAACATGGAATTATCTGTACTAGCTTTACAAGCAGTAAATATTGCACTTTGGGCAATTGATAAGACTTCTGGTGGGGCGTTGGAGAAAGCTGGAGCAGATATTCTAGACTTTTTGACAAAAAGATTTCAAGGCAAACTTAAAATTAGAGGGTCTGAACCAAAACTTCTAGAAGCTGCGATCTTAAGTGAAGCCGAGTCTGATAAGAAGTTTCAGGAAGACCTTGAAAGGCTGGTAAATCAGTATCAGCAAATACAAAACACCTCTGTTTCTCAAAGTACCGAATCAGGTGTGAACGTCAATGTTAGTAGCAATTCAGGTACAGTGATTGGGCAGCAAATAGGTAAGCAATTTTTTCGTTAATCAATTTTATTTTGACCTTAAAGACTCAGATTTAGAATCAAATAGGAATTTATTTAGAAGGCTTCTCAACTACATTAAAGTAGTTGTTTTTTTGGTATGCGCTCTATTTTTCTGGTTTTTATTTGGTTGGTTGGCTGAGTGCTCCTTTCCCTTCGGTCAGGCTCTAGAGCTAATGCTTGCTTGCTTCAAGGGTACTATCTCAGCAAAGGTTAATAGCCTACAGCAACAGTTACAAAGGACAGATATAATTCCCCAGCCAAACAATCAACAGCAAGTTCAAAAGTTAAATAACTTAGAGTCTCAAGCATGGTTATATGAAGGTATTTTAGAACGTCTTGGCGCAGATCCTTCCGCAAATCATGAAAAGATTGCAAGAACACTTGAGGCATTAGAGTATAAAAGAAGTGAAATTCTACAAGAACTAGAGCCTCGAAGACCTAGAAACTATCGTGTCCTAGCAGAAATACAAGATTCTATTCGCACTTTTTTAGCTAGTCAAGCTGAGAAAGACTATGAACAGCTTCAGAAAATTGTAACTAATTTAGTTCTGTTTACGAGAAGTAGACAGCCTTCACAAATTATTATTTCAGAAGTTATCAAAAAACTAGCTACAGAAATAGCATATAACACCAATCAAATAAGTCCTTATCGCCTTCGGCTTGCTTAGACAACAACAGAACGAAATAGTTAATTTAAGAACACAGCTTTCCCAAGCTAACCAATTGCAATCTCCAACTTCTAGTTATAGTTCTCCACAACAAAGACAAAAAACTACTAAGTCAATAGCGACCAAAAAGAAAATCTCAGTAGAGGAATATAGAAGAATTTCTAATCAAAGTGATTATCTGTATGTCGAAGCGTATTATCGAAAAGATGGAACCCCTGTAAGAGCACATTATAGAAGACGACCAAGTAAATGAGCTTTAGGATATGGGAGAAAATGAGAAGCATTCTGTATGGAATTTGAATGGAATCCAAACAAAGCGGCGCTAAATGTTGAGAAGCATGGTGTTTCCTTTCAAGAAGCTGCAACCGTATTTAATGACCCACTGTCCATGACCTTTCCTGATCCAGATCATTCTATCGGAGAAAATCGCTACATTATCATTGGTGTATCTCGATATGGACAACTTTTAGTTGTTGCACATACTGATAGAGGAGAAAAGGTACGAGTTATCAGCGCCCGAAAAGCTACCCGACAAGAGAGGAGGTTTTATGAAGAAGGAAGTTGAGAACGAAATGGAAGACGAATTACGTCCTGAGTACGACTTTGCCCAAATGAACGGAGGTGTTAGGGGCAAGTATGTTGAGCGATATCGTGCAGGAACAAACTTAGTGCTTTTAGATTCCGATGTTGCCCAGGCTTTTCCTAATGATGAAGCAGTCAATGAAGCATTACGATTATTGATTCAGATTGCCCAGCGCCAGCAGAACAATACTGCGATGCAGCAAACGGAATAAAAGCTTTCGGTAAGAGTTCAAGGACACTAGCCACTGCTGACTTATAGCGTTATACAGCAGAGTTGTCTACAAAGGTGTAATTGTGTCTTAAATGATGAAGCAATCATGAATTTTGTTGATTACTTTCACAAATTTGTCCTATTGCAATTAACTGCAACAAGATTCAGCTTTCTGGCAGCCAGAATTGTTACCATAGGTTGAGATTAGATATTGAAGCCTTGATCCAATCTGAAACTTTAGAATTACTAGAATGGCATCGCCTCTGCCAGCATCTTTCGACATTTGCGGCAACTAAACTAGGGGCGATCGCAGCGCGTTATCTGAAAATCCCGGAATCTCAGTCCGAAAGCACACAGTTGTTGGAGCAAACTAAGGAAGTTTACCAACTAGAGAGTCGTTTAGCTATAAGTTTATCGTTTGAGGGAATTCAAGATATCGGTGATTCCCTTGAAAGAGCAGAACTTCAAGGAATTTTGGCAGGGGACGAATTGTTAGCGATCGCTACGACTCTTGCTGGCAGCAGGACTTTGCGTCGTGTAATCGATAACCAGGAAAATTTGCCGATACTGACAGAGTTGGTTGCTGATTTACGAACTTATCCTGACCTTGAGCAAGAAATTCACCGTTGTATAGATGAACGGGGACAAGTAACCGATCGCGCCAGTCAAAAACTTGGGGAAATTCGCACAGAACTACGGAGATTACGCAGTCAAATTACCCAAAAACTGCAAAATATTTTACAAGTCAAATCTGGCGCAGTCCAAGAACAACTGATTACCCAACGAGGCGATCGCTTTGTCATCCCTGTGAAAGCGCCGCAAAAAGACGCTATTCCTGGCATCGTCCACGATACCTCTACGAGCGGTGCAACGCTATATGTGGAACCTAATAGCATCGTGCCTCTAGGTAATCAACTACGCCAAGTAATTAGAAGAGAGCAAACCGAAGAAGAAGCAATTCGTCGCGCTTTGACGGAGCAAATAGCAGCAGTCAAACCAGATTTAGAGAGGTTATTAGCGATTGTTACCACTCTAGATCTAGCAACCGCTAAAGCGCGTTACAGTTTCTGGTTAGGAGCAAATCCTCCCCGATTTATTGATTTGGAGAAAAACGAAACTATTACCTTGCGGAACTTGCGGCATCCTCTATTGGTGTGGCAGCATCAGCACGAACAAAGCCAACCAGTGGTTCCCGTAGATTTGCTTATCAACCCGCAAATTCGAGTAGTGACAATTACTGGGCCCAATACTGGCGGTAAAACCGTAAGCTTGAAAACCTTGGGTTTGGCAGCATTAATGGCAAAGGTAGGTTTATTTTTGCCAGCCCGTGAACCAGTAGAAATACCTTGGTTTGACAAGGTACTAGCAGATATTGGTGACGAACAATCCCTTCAGCAAAGTTTATCTACATTCTCTGGCCACATCCGGCGGATCAGTCGGATTTTGGAGGCACTGGGGGCTGGAGAACTGGGATTGGGTACTGGGGAAGAGTCTTCCCAATCCCTAATCCCTAATCCCCAATCCCTCGTTTTACTCGATGAAGTAGGCGCAGGAACTGATCCAGCCGAGGGTAGCGCCTTAGCGATCGCCCTGCTGCAATATCTCGCTAACCACGCCCGATTAACGCTTGCTACCACTCACTTTGGTGAATTGAAAGCGCTGAAGTATGAAGATGAGCGCTTTGAAAATGCCTCTGTAGAATTTGATGAAAGTACCCTGTCGCCGACTTATAGGCTACTGTGGGGAATTCCTGGACGATCTAATGCCTTGACAATTGCCCGTCGCTTGGGGTTAAAACAAGAAGTCGTAGAACAAGCAAAAACTCATCTGGGAGGAGCAACAGATGAAGTTAACCAGGTAATTGCTGGATTAGAAGCACAACGTCGCCGTCAGGAAACCAAAGCCGCCGCCGCACAAGATTTGTTGCAGCAAGCAGAACGTTTATATAAGGAAGTATCAGCGAAAGCAGCAAATTTGCAAGAAAGAGAGCAGGCTTTAAAGGCTTCACAAGAACTAGCAGTGCAGCAAGCGATCGCCCAAGCCAAAGGTGAAATTGCCCAAATAATTCGTCGTTTGCAGCAAGGAACACCAACAGCACAAGATGCCCAGCAAGCAACTAACGCCTTAAATCAAATCGGCCAGAAATACCAACCGACAACGCCAGCAAAACCAAAAGTTGGATTTATGCCGAAAGTAGGCGATCGCGTCCGTATTTCTAAATTAGGGCAAACAGCAGAAGTTTTAGTCGCCCCTGATGAAGATGGCGAATTGACTGTGCGCTTTGGAATCATGAAGATGACAGTGAAGCTGGAAGACGTCGAATCTTTAGATGGACAAAAAGCCGAACCAATCGTCAAATCGAAACCAGCACCAGCGCCAACACCAGTCACGCCACCAGCACAACCAGCCCTAACAATTCGGACTTCCAAAAACACAGTCGATTTGCGTGGTAAGCGAGTGGCTGATGCCGAATTCCTTTTAGATAAAGCAATCTCAGAAGCTCAGGGCCCAATATGGATTATTCACGGACACGGCACTGGTAAGCTACGGCAAGGTGTTCACAGCTTTTTGCAACAGCATCCCCAAGTCAGTCATTACGAAGTCGCAGAACAAGCAGATGGCGGCAGTGGTGTCACCATTGCTTATGTTAAATAAAGTGCAATAAATGTCACTATTGAGGGTCAATGTAATCATGAATTACTAATTACTAATTGCCTAGCTATTATTAGCGATTGGCAATTATTGATTAGGTTCATTGATGACTTTTATTTATACATTGGTACGTACTGGGCAGCTAATACTAGATGAGTCTTAGGTGAAGTATTTAAATTTCTGCTTTGTAGAAAATAAATTTTCATTTAGAGTAAGACAAAGATACCTGCTGTTGACCACAGTGAAAAACTTAGCTGAAGCTTCTGACTAAATAGCAATGGGAAACCTACCTGAATGCTTACAAGTCTTGTTTCAAAATGGGTAACAGCAACAGCCCCTATTAGCCCGATCACCTATGCTAAAAGTTATGCACTCGGCCGCCAATTCAGCAACACCAAATTCCCAATGGGAGGATTTAATCAAACTTCCAGCCCCAAACGCCGTTCAATGGGACAATATTAAAACTCAGTTGGACTTAGTGCTGTTGGCGCTGGAAACCTTAACTGGCATTGGTTCCGAGGCAATGCTCTCCGCGGCAATTAGCCTAAATTTAGAGTCAAGGGTACCAGACCGCGTAGCTTTATGGCGGCTGCGTCAGTCAAATCCTCTACGCAAAGGTCAAGGTGGGCGAAAAAAGCTAGATGTAGAAGAAGCGCGATCGCTTGTTCTGATCACTTGCTACCTCGCCAAACAGCACCAGGAATTAATTCGTCGTGCTGTCGGTCTGTTAGAACAAATGGCGGAGAATAACCGGGAACCTCATCAGACTGCTTTACTTGGAGATTATATCGATGCTTTCTGCAACACCTACCAAGAGCGGATGGAAGAGGATGAACAAATCTCTACAGATTTACTTACCCAACTGGCACTAAAACTATTAGTAGATTTACTGTTTTATAGTGCTCCTGGTGGGCACCGCCGCCTCTGGTTAGCTCTTATAGACCGTTCGACAAAATTTTAGATTTTAGATTTTAGATTTCTGATCTAAAATCCCAAATCCAAAATCCCTAATTATCTCCCTCGCAGTTTCTGCCATGCCTCTATCAAATCCTGTCATTCGTCGCTACACACCCCCTACTTGCACGCTAGAAGTATTGGCGCAAAGTTCGCCTTTGTCCCATTGGATGGGAAAAACTGTTCTTAAACAGTTGAGCTTTGAGCTACGGTTTGACGATCCGCGACTGCCAACAGAAGAAAGCAGGTTGTCAATTCGGGGCGATCGCGACCAACTTGAAGCTTTGTGTGATGCTGTTACAAGCTACATACAGCAATTTCTTCAGCAGTCTCCAGAAAGCTTTTGGGTCAATTTATCAGGCCCCCAAGACTCCAGCAAAGTCGCTGATGACTCAGAATTAACAGATTTTCATCCTTCTTTAGCAGCTACTAAGACATTAAAAGCTTTTAACTCTTATTTACCTGAGACACAGATACATTTAGAACCAAGCAGCTATTTAACTCACAGCTTATTTCTCGGTTCTCTCGCTAACCAAGCATCTGGGCCTGTAATTCAACTCAGTCTGTTGCAACTATTTGATTTAGCAACAGCCCTAGATGAATACTCGGCTGATGTTATGGCATTACCAACTCTCAATAACAGTAGGATTTCCAGCTTTAGCTGGCAAACTTGGGCACCAGTAGCAGCCGTACTAGTAATAGGTGTAGGTTTATTACCCGTTACCTGGCAATATGTTAATAACGGTAAGGCAAAGCAGCAGATAGCCAAAAAACCAACTTCAGAATCGGCACAAATTCCTCTGCAAAACTCTCCTTTGCTCGACTTTCCTACACCTCAACCTGGACTCACATCCCCAGACACTTTACAACAGCAGCCAATTGCAGGCTCCAATCCTCAGTTTCCCACTACGAATTTACCTGCACCACCCTTAAACCCGCCTAATTCTAACTTATCTGCAAATTCCCCAACATTACCCAATTCCAGCTTCTCCACAACATCTCAAACTGCCCCCAACTCTAATTTGCCCAACGTTGCCTTGCCATCTCCTGGAAGCGTACTGAGTATACCGCAGAAGACAAACTCAACCTTTCCTACTAATTCACAGTTCACAGCACCCGGCACAACCGGTGACCAGAAAATTGCTCTACAACCAAATCCTGGACAAAACCCAGCGAGGTCAGTTACTCAAGGCGAAATTACTCTGCCCAAAAAAAGGGAGCTACCACCAAGCTTATCTCCTAGTAGAACCGGTGTAACCCCTAACATTTCAACAGTTGCCCCACCTCTTGCCACCATACCCAATGTTCCAACAAACCCACGGAATTTGCAGGAAGAATTAAATTCTGCATCTAATACCTCTTCAGTAACAGGTAATGATAATTCATTAGTCGAGAAATTGAGGGGCGGAGGCAAAACAACAACATCCACAAATGTAGCCACCGACAGTACATTGTTTGATACACCTCAAGTGACAGAAGCTAGAGAATATTTCAAAAAGCGTTGGCAACCACCAGCAGGGTTAAAGAGAACACTAGAGTATAGTTTGATGATTGGTGTTGACGGTACAATTGAACGAATTTTTCCTTTAAATAAAGCAGCAAGAGAGTACGTTGACAGCGCTGGGATGCCTGTCATTGGAACACCATTTATTTCTCCCAATAGATATGGTAGAAATGCCAGAATGCGAGCTGTTCTTAGCCCTAATGGTAAAGTGCAGGTTTTTCCAGAAACTGAATAATTAACTAAATCGGCTTATGTCAGTTGCAAAACTGGTATAGGTATTCTTATAGTAGTGATTTGACTAAAGTTAGGCAAATTGCCTCACTCAGGAAGTTTGAGGTCTATAATGCTTATGCTTTGGAACCCATATTCGTGAGTCCAGTTGTAAAACTGGTAACATCGTTATTGTCTTTGAATGTGCCAATAAATACAATCACGGTTAAATCACTCAATTAAAGGTGGGAAATATGCAACCGATGAGTCCTCAAAAAGACAGCACTGCTTGGGTTATTCAAACATGGGCTGCTTTTGTTATGTCTCTTTCTATGACAACCTTCGGCATTGTGAATCTACCTGTAGATAACTGGGTGAAAGGCTTTATGGGTATGGGTTTAGCATTCTCTGTTGGCTCAACTTTTACTTTGGCAAAAACCACTAGAGACTTGCACGAAACTAGAAGATTAACGGCTAGGATAGATGAGGCAAAAGTTGAAAAGTTGCTTTCACAGCACGATCCCTTAAATCTAAAATAAGATATTCAACAGTTAAATTTTTGAATTTTGTTTTGTTTAAATATTATTGACTAAGGCTTTAATTACTACCTTGGAAAATAACTACATAACAAAAAACAAAAGGACTGAGATAACCAGTCCTTTAAGTATATTTATGGAAACTTTGTTTTAATAACGGGATTTTTTTTGTTTTAACTTTTGCTTTTTACGCCGCCTTTCAGCAGCAGCTACAGCGTGTTCTACTGGATAACCCACCACAGGTATAACCTGAAATTTGCGTTCTTCTTCTAACTTTTTCAGTTCGGTGTAATCAACCCAGTGAATGCAATCAACCGGACAAGTGTCTATTGCTTCTTGAATAACCTCTTCTACATCCCCATCCTGACGAATCACACGCGATCGCCCATAATCTGGTTCAATATAAAAAGTATTACGTGCAACATGAGCGCAATGCTTACAACCAATACAGGTGATTTCGTCAACGTAAACACCCTTTTGCCTTAGCATCCCACCCAATTCCGGCTCTAGACCAGAGCGTTCTGGATCATCCCGTAAAAAACCGCCCAATTCTGGTTCTAAACCGGAGCGATTCTCTTCTTGTTCTTCCGGCGACGGCAGAAAATCAGCCATTACGCACTCCAGCGCTGTACTACCAGGCGAATTGAACCATCCTCATTTTTTTGTTGTTCGGCAACTTGAAAGCCAACACGAGCAGTCTCTTTCACAACTGTTTGGTAAGCATAGCGCTGGGTTACCTGGCGCAAGAAACCATCCACGGACAAGTTTTGCTGCCAATATTGCAAGTCAGCCACCAGTTCGTATTCCTGGCCATTCCATCTAAAGCCGATGTCATAGCCATTTTCTTGCTCAATTGTAATTTCCGCAGGGTGTGTTTGACCGCGATAGCCACGGACTTCGCGGGGGCCTGGTTTCCAATCTATACCCAATTCATTTAAAGCATCTTTTAAGGAGTCGAGGTTACGGATTTGAGTTTTAATTTGGCTAAAGTGTGACATGGTGGTTGTGAGTTAACGACAGTAAAGATTTTGGAATTACCAATCGCTGAAAGAGGTTTGCGTATTCACCACACTGGATTGCTGCACCTGAGTGGCAAAAAATTCTGAGGTTGGCTCGTGATTCAGTACTTGCCCTAGCTGTGCCTCTATTGCTGCTGTAACTTCAGCGCAAGAAGCACCCACAATGCCAGTGACTTTCTCTTGTACCCGACCGTCTGGATAAATTATGAACTCTAATGTCTCCATGTTGTTGGCCAACCACGATAGTACGCTTGAATTGTACTGCTCTAGAAAAAGGCTAAAAATATAGCCATCGGAACATTTTTACTTAGATACAAATTTGCCATTTGCTAACTAATGTTCCATCTCTCAAAATATATATCTCAGAATCTTTACAAAAATTATTTTTTTTATTAGCAGACACATCAGTTATTAGTTAGTTTCTCTTAACCTCATTAATTAGTCAAGCTCACAATCAATCTGTCAATGTAAGTAGCAAATGCTCTACTAGCAAGCATTAGCGGATGTATAACTGGCTAAGTTAGCTATAAAACTAAAGAAATTTATTGATAAAGTTTATCATTATGATTAAATTTGGTCTATTCTCTCAAGGCTGAACACCTAGTTTGAAGAGGGCTGAGTGCTGAGTCACCGAAGTTTGCCCGGAGGGAAACCCTCCTTGCAACTTCTCGCTGAGTTCTGAGTTCTGAGTTCTGAGTAATAATTTCTCTCCTTGTCCCCCTTCGGGTACTCTTCGAGAACCCCTTCGGGGAACGCAGTCGCCTGCGGAGGAGCCAGCGCGGTCTTGGGGGTCTCCACGCCACTGAGGGAGTCGGGGAACCCGCAAGGGCGCAGTGGCTCCCCATGAGCGACTGGCGTTGGAAACCCTACCAAGAGCGCTGTCTCACCTTGTCCCCAGTCCCCAGCCCTCAGTCTTTTTGTCACTTTTTTATGCATGAGGGACTAGCTTGAAAAAGCAGGGTAACTGGGGTAAAAAATTTTTCATCTATCTTAGTGAATCATCGCTGTAGGCGACTGGTGGTCAAGTGGCGTATCCGTAGGATTCACTCGGAGGGTGTAGATAGTTGCAGATATATGAATCTGTCTGTTCTTAATTTATCAAAGACAGCGATCGCTCCAGCATCAAAAGGCGGGCAGTAGTTAGTGCCTAGCTATAAAGTAAATCTATAAGGTGGGTAGTCAAGTGAAGTTGTAACGCTAGGATATTGTTCAGAAACCGTATTTACATAGCGTTATTAAAAAATCTAGTTAAGGTAAACATTTCAGCGTCTAATGACAAATGATTAATAATTTATGACTAGCGATTTTATCGGGTTGGCAGCATCCTATGCTTATGCTATCGGTCTGCTTGTCTTTGGTGAGGGACTCCGAAGGCTGTTTCATATCAAACCGAATCTAACTCGTAAGGTTATCCATGTTGGTGCAGGGATGTGGGTATTTGGCGTACTGTTACTGTTTAACCACTGGGAAATTGGAATTCTACCTTTTATCACTTTTATTGGAGTCAATTACTTGCTCTATCGTTACCGTGTCATTGGCGCGATGGACACCGAGGACAGTTCACCTGGTACAGTCTATTTTGCTATTTCCGTAACACTGCTGTTTGGGCTGCTGTGGAGACCATCTGGGCCAGTAGATAGCGTCCCCATTGCTGTGGCTGGAGTGATGGCGATGACCTGGGGAGATGCACTCGCAGCATTAATTGGTAGGCGTTTCGGGCAGCATAAATACCAGGTAGGTAATTCTGTACGTTCTTGGGAAGGTTCGCTAGCAATGTTTCTGGCGAGTACAACAGTAATTTTCCTAGTACTGCTACTACTACCAGATTCATCGTTGAGTCCGCTGGCAGTATCTTTTGGTGTAGATAAGGCCATCTTAGCGGCTGTTTTCAGTGGTGTTTTTGCGACCTTAGCTGAGGGAGTTTCACCTCATGGCACAGATAATCTGAGTGTGCCTTTGGTAGCAGCAGGAGTAGTATGGATTGTAAATTACCTCTATGCATAGTTCACATCTTCACCATTACTGAAGGACACGCAAGGACTGTCAACTTCTTGTGTGGGCTGAAATGAATTGCAAAAAATGACGTTACAGCAATTAACTCCCATTTCTTCAGGATTAAGGCATTTTATGAAACCTTCTACCTGGATATGAAAAACACAGTCGTTGCAGATAGTCTTACATAGCGATTGCCAAGATTCCTCATTCAACTTTTTTTGCCAGTCAATTGAGTCTGACATAGATCAAAATCCTTATTTATTCTCTGCAACTAACCGTACTGTACTATTTATATAATCAAAAGTTTATTTTGTTTTTGATATTAAATTTATTTTCGCAGTCTTGTACTAATTATTGCGATCGCCCTACAGCCCTTCTCCTAAAGGAGACGCTACGCGTAGCTTGCTTAAGCGTAGGGGTGGCATCCTACGGCAGGCGCTGCGCTCCGCGCAATCCCAACACCATTATTTTTAGAAATTCCAATCACGGCGGAAATGAAAGAAGCCTTCCAGAAGCTCTTGCAAAGCAATGTTGCTATTTGATTTTTGTTGATTCCACGCTTTTATAACCTGTTCTATAATTGCTGAAAAACTAGGATAAACAGGAAATAAATTTGTTAATTTTTGAATTTTAATATTTTGGGAAATTGCCAATGCTATTAAATTAATTACTTCCCCAGCTTCTGCTCCTAAAATTTCTGCTCCTAAAATTTTTCCATTACGTAAGGCAATTAATTTACAAATTCCCATGGTTTCATCTCGTATTTGGGCTGCTATTACTGTTTTAAAATACTGCCGCACAACTAATACTTCATGACGATTGTATCTGCGTTTTGCTTGCGCCTCTGTCAAACCTACTTGCGCCAACATTGGATGAGAAAATATTGCTCTAGGAATGCACCGATAATTAACTCGTAATCTAGGAAAAAAGAGCGCATTTTTCAAGGCAATACTTGCTTCATAATTTGCGAGGTTAGCAAAGTCGTAGCCACCAATGACATCACCACAAGCGTAAATCCGGTGGTTAGTGGTTTGGAGTTTATGATTCACTACTAAATGACGCTGATGCCATTTCACGCCTACTGCTGCCAAATTTAAAGATTCAATATTTGGCTGTTGTCCAGCCGCCACTAAAATTTCATCAGTTTCAATTGCTTTATCTCCTGCCTGTACCCACTTTTTATCCTCAATTCGCTTCACCTGGGTTACTAGTGTTTGAGTAAGGACGCGCACGCCATCAACTTCTAACTGCGCCTGAAGCAGCTGGGCTATTTCATGGTCAACAGAAGGCAAAATATAAGGATACTTGACTATTAGCGTTACATCACAACCTAACCGCGCTAAAGTTTGAGCTACTTCAATGCTTTGGGGAACACCACCAATAATTACCCAATTTTTAGGTAATGTCGTTTCTTTGAGAGACTGCCAAATATCAAATAGGGTAAGGTAGCCTGTAGCTTGCAATCCGTCAATGTCTGGAATTGCTGGACGTGAACCACTGGCTAGCAAATAAGTACGTGCCCGTAAGAAACGCTCATTAACAGCAAACGCTAGATGGGGGGAAGATTGAAATTGACCACTGCCAACAATGACATCAACTCCCAAAGCAGCTAGGTTAGCGACAGAATGCTGTGCTTCAATGTTGGAAACAACGCCTTGAGCATATAGCATCGTCTCTGGCCAGACTACAGATATTTGAGGTTTTTCTAGAGAATCAACCTGTGAGGGATGAATGCGAATACCAAGCGTATCATCCAGTTGGTGGGCGAGTTTGGTGATTTTATTAATAGCCTGGTGGTGAAAAAAACCGTAGTTTATTTTAGGTTCCACCAAGGCGACTGTAGCACGTAATTGGGTAGCAGCCAGGGCAGCATAGCGTCCAGCAAGACTGCCACCAATAATCACAACATCGTAGTCAATAGTCATTAGTCACTAGCCAATTAGCCATAAGTTATACCAATTCGTAATTCGTAATTCGTAATTCATAAAGCCAGATTCAATCTAGGTTTCCACACTTTGGATCTGTAGCCTTCTTTTGGAGAATTGGTATTAGTTGCCAGTTGCAAAAAACAACTGGCCCTTAAGGTTACTCACCACTCAGCACTCATTTAGCGCTGTAAGTAAGCGCTGGTTATCGGATTCAGTACGTACAGCAACCCGGAAAAAGCGATCGCCTAGTTCTTTAAAGCTAAGACAATCACGAATTAAAATTTGGTGATGCTGAAGTAATTGTTGCTGCAATGGCAAAATAGATTGTTTTGACTCAACCAGTAAAAAGTTAGCAGCGCTTTTTAGTGGATGCAATCCTGGGATTGCGGCTAATCCCTGAAAGAGTTGATTTCGTGCAGGTGGTAGCCATAACCAGGTTTGCTGTTGAAATTGAGTATCCTGGAGTGCAGCAATTGCTGCTGCTGCCGCTAACGTATTTACAGGCCATGGATCACGCCACAACTGCCATCTAGATAGGCGTTCAGGGTGAGCGATCGCATATCCCAGTCTTAGCCCAGGAAGACTGTAAAATTTTGTGAGCGATCGCAACACTACTAAATTTTCATATTCCTGTACAAGCGAAATCAGACTTTGTTCCTCATCGGGAGGCAAAAAATCCATAAACGCTTCATCCACCACCACCAAGGCAAACTCCTCTAGGTAGGGAAGAACCGAGTCACGCGAGAACAGCTTTCCTGTTGGGTTATGTGGATTGTTTAACAGTAGCCCACACCTTTGGGGGCCAGAGACAGGGAGATCAAGAGATGGGGGGATAGGGAGATAAGGAGATAGGGAGACACTACGAACTTTTCTTTCTCCTTGCGTCCCATTTTCCCCAATCCCCAGTCCCCAATGCCCAGTCCCCTTTTCCCTAATTCCCAGCCCCCAATCCTCAGCCCCCAATCCAACAGGAAACTCCAGTAAATTAGCGTTATGTGCCGCCAGGGTGCGGTAGTAGTCGCCAAAGGCTGGAGTTATTAAAAATGTTGCGGCTAATTGTGCTAATTCTCTCCCCGCTAAAGTAAGTAATTCTGCTGAACCATTGCCCGGCAGAATCCACTCAAACGGCAGTTGATGGAAGTGACTGAGAGCAACTCTCAGTTCACTATAATTTGGATCTGGATAGTGCCTTAGATTACCGATTTGGGACTGAATAGCAGCGATCGCGCTATTTGGTGGCCCCAACGGGCTAATGCTGGCAGAAAAATCCAGAATAGCATCAGGGGGACAGCCAGCCAGTGCTGCTGCCCAGGCTAAATTTCCCCCGTGTGCAGGTTGCCGCATCAAAATAAAGTCCCTAGAAGTGAAACTTACTCTTTTGGGGGTGCTACCTTTTCTCTAAATAGTTTTCCAGCAGAGAAGGCAGGAACCTTGGTAGCTGGAATTTCCATTTTTTCGTTGGTTTTTGGGTTACGACCTTCACGGGCTTTACGTTCCCGTGATTCAAAGGAGCCAAATCCTACCAGCGTTACCTTATCGCCAGAGGATACAGCTTCGATGATTGTCTCTAAAGCAGCCGTTAAAACTGCATCAGCTTGCTTTTTGGTCACACTAGCCTTTTCAGCTACGGCATCAACTAATTCACCTTTGTTCATGTCAGACTCCTTAAGGTTTACTTGAGACTCTCTAAAGATGCACCCTGTTGCATCCTTACTGAAATCTCTGTTTGAAGAAATACAAAAGTCATCCTTTGGGAGCATTTTTACTCAAAATCGCTGCGAATCCCATTGGCTCGACTTTTCAATGAATCATTCTAAGGTGTTGTAGCGTGATGTGGATAGATGAAACCATTAATTTATATAGATTTCAGGATTTTTTGTGATTTTAGGGTGATTGTTTCCCTCGAAACAGCCCCTGTAGTAGGAAAAAATACTTAGTAAAAACCCCTGTCGCTAGGGGAACAGGGGAGTGGGAGAATGAAGCAATAGAGCAGATGGGTTAAGAATTTTGGGTATTAAGAGCGATCGCTAATTTCTATGATCGCTTCACCTTGTCGCAGCCTTTCTAAAGCTTCTGGAAATATGGGAGTAAGAATCTGCTGAAGTTTACGATTCGTGACATTGCCACAAGTTAGCCAAAGGATTTGCGGAGGTGTTCCCAACCGACAAACCAAATCAACAAAATCACTGTCCTTTGTCATGATCACTGCGGATGCTGCACGCGCTGCATCAAAAATTTCTGTATCTTGAGCATCTCGCAAACCTAAATTTCTCAAAGCGGTAGCAGTCACCCCAAAGTTTCTGCTTAACCAGCCTGCCAATGTTGGCGGTAACTGAGCATCAATCCAAATATTCATGCAGTCAATCGAGGGAAGTCCGTGCGTCGCGCCGCAAATAATAGACAAGCTTGGATGTCTTCTGGCTCTAAATCAGGAAAATCTTCTAGAATTTCAGATGTACTCACGTTTTCAGCCAGCATTTCTAAAATGTCACTTACACGGATTCGCATTCCTCGAATGCAGGGGCGACCTCCGCATTGACCAGGATTTTGTGTAATGCGATTCAATAGGGTAGGCGCTTGCATCATTTATCTACGTTATACAGTTTTTTATGTAAATTCAAAGGTTTAAGGCCCCAACCATTACACGTAGCATATTTTCAGCCGGGGTTTAAGTCCTCGACTGAAAATGTCTTTATGCGTGAATTTTGAATTGTTAAGTTTTGCTTCTCCCTATCTTAAATGTTACTGAAATGAGGAGCAGGGAAGATAAGCGAGCAAGTGAGCAATTTTCCTCCTCATCTTCCTCATTTCTCATCCTATGATTACCTGCCAGAAGGTTTCCAACCTCGGCGCTCAAGCATTTGCCGCACCTCTGGGCTGGGATTATAGTTATAGCCGTAGGAAGAGTTCTCTGAGTCATCCATAATTTGAGGTGTAAGTAATACAATTACCTCATTACGCTGATTCACTTTGTTTGTGCTTCTAAACAAGGAACCAAGGATAGGAATATCACCCAAAATAGGAATCTTGCTTACGGAAACTCGGTCTTGATCTTGGATAATACCGCTGAGAATTAGTGTTTGACCATCTCGGAGGCGAATTAGCCCAGATTTTAGACTTCTTTCTGAGAGTAGAGTAATTACACCATCTGGACTTGGTGTTGTACCACTAGGTGCAGATACAGTAGGCGCAACAGATAAGGAAACAAAACCATTATCATCAATTCGATCAACTTTGACTGCAAGAGTTAGACCTGCATCTTTAATGATTGGTTCCCTCGTACCTTCAGCGCCAAATTTCAGACCCCCATAGACTTGTGCTGTTAGCTTCACTACAGCATCCTGACCTTCTTGAACTGTCAAAGTTGGATCTGTCAAAATTTTGGCATTGCCGTTAGTAACCTGAGCCTGCAAGCTAGCTAGAAGACGTTTAGGGAACTGGAATAAAGTTGGAAGAGCGTATGTATATTTATCAGGCGTTGCAGGGGTTGTTGTAGTTTGAAAGCCATAACTGGTAGGTTGACCTGTTACAGGATCAATTGCAGTTGGCACAATTGACGTTGTACTTGTTCCAGGAGTTCCTGGGGTAAAGTCTGTGATGCCAGGTTGTAGTGGATTTCCATTTGGGTCTAAAGAAGCACTAGCTGATGGCCTTCCAGTTGCTGGGTTAAAAAAACCATCCCCCAGAAATGTCTCACCTGTAATGGGATTTTTGATTACTGGTGTACTAGTCACACTATTTCTCGCTTCAAGCGAAGTAGGTGTTCTAGAACCACCAAAATTCAGAGATGCTGCACCACCATCGCTAGAAAAGAAATTATTACCAACCCCAAAGGAAAAGCTAGTATTAAAATCGTGGGTTCCCAAGAGGTTAACATCGATAATTTTGACGTTGATTGCAACTTGACGACGACGAACATCTAGCTGAGTCAGTTGAGCGATCGCTATATCAATTAACCTGGGAGTTCCAACTAAGGTGACAGAGTTAGTACGTGAGTCTCCTAATGCCTGTAAACCTCTCAGTAATGGTCTAGAATCCTTAAAATCAGTACGTAGAGTCTCTATTTTAAGTTCTGTGGTGGTCTGAGTTTGAGTAACTGCGCTATTGGCTGCACCACCTACTGGCACAGCATTAACACTAGTAACCAGTCGTTCACGGCTAATGGCACTTTCTGCACCCAAGCCGACCAAAAAGCTTAGAGCCGCATCCACCGTTACTTGATTGAGGCGCATATTACGCATAACCGTATCGCGGGTGGAATTAGGGAGGTTAGGCCCAACAAACACTGTGCGTCCACTGCGGTTAGCTTCTAAACCACTCAAGCGCAAGACGTAGTTAAATACATCTTGTACTGGCTCGTTTTCTATATCTAGAGAGATTGTTTGAGAGCTTGCTTGCCCGTTATTAGCACCGCCTTGCTGTCCTCCAGAAGGCTGCGCTCCTGCTCCTTCGCCTCCTACATAAGCTAAATTAAGACCAGCAGCACGGGCAAGTAGTGATAAAACTTCGCGCACTGGAGCATCCCGCAGCACCAAACGAGGAACGCGTTCCTGCGTTGCTAAGTCAATGGTGACAGGAGAGGCATCTGTATTAGAAATCGCAATATCTCCTACTGGTGGAGCAACAGCTCTTGGCAAGAAAGGCGGCCCTTGATTTACAGGTTGACCTGGGCCAGCTGGCTGTGCAGGTCGTCCATCAATCGTAACTACCGGGTTGGGAACAAGAACTTCTGGCTTGCTACCAGGTTGAGATGGGGTAGGAGCAAGCGGTATTGTTGGCTTTGGTGATGACGGTGTTGGTGTTGGCGTTGATGCCGTGGTATCTGTAGCTGGGCCAAAACTAAGGGTAATGCCGTTTTGCTGTCTTACCACAGGTTGACTACTAGGGGCGTTATTGCTTCCAGTTACCACTACCCGGATGCTATTAGCGTCAAGCTGAAGAATCTCGACTGAGGCAATTCCTGAAGCGGGGTTATCTTGGCGAAAATTATTGCCTTGTGGTAAACGTAGTTGAGCATTAATAATATCTGCAACTAAGGCTTTTCCTCTTTTTGTTGTGAAAACTTGTGGGCGTAGACGCGAAGCGGCTTGTCCTGAGACATCGCCTGAGGAAGTTTTCAAGACAACATTAATTCCACCATTAGCTGGATTGAGCTTTACATCAGTAATTTGAGTAGTTTGTGCCCAAACAGGTTGAGCTGCCAAAAACACAAAAGCGGTGGTTCCCAATAATAAACTATTACCGTGAAGCTGTTTCACAGTTCATTCCTCACCTGATAAAACCTTGTTGACAAAATTTATAAATAGTTGCGCCCTTATTTAGTACTAAATGTTGAGAGTTTTTATTTCTACCTAAGAATCAAAACTCAGGACGCAGTACTATTTGCTGTTACTTCTTAGGAGCAGCCTTAGCTGATGCTGCTGCTATTTCTTCTGGGCTAAGTGGCATTAATGCCTGTAACTGGAAGGTTGTATTAATCGATGCAGGGCCAATTCTCTGCACTGGTTTTCCTGATGCAGAGGTAGACTCTGATGGAGCCAATTGCGATTGATAATCTTTCACTATCAACAAAGGCTGTAAACGCTCAATATTACGAAGAATTGATTGAGTTTGTTCATAAGTGCCTACAATTTCAATGTTGACACTGCTACGTTTCAGCTTGCCGTTGACCTGTGCCCCCAGGCTACCATCATTAATCGCTTCCGTTTTTTGTGTAGCTGGCGCGAATTTTTTCAGTTTGGCTCTTACTAAATTGGGGGAAATTTGACCATTGCCAGTTTCAATTAAACGGTTCATATCCAGTAGCAATGTATCCAAGGTATTTTCCTGAGAAAATAAACTTAAAACCTGAATTCTTTGCTGCTTTGCGTGGTCTAGCTCTTCTTTTACCTGGACAATCTTTTTGATACTGATTTTCTTTTGGTCAACTTGCCCTTGGAGTTCGTTAATTTTTGCTTGCTGCTGTTGATAGTTATCCCAAGCTGGCATTATCAGGTTTAGCAGCATATACAATGCTCCTGCAATTCCCAAAACCCCTGCCACTATACCGATAATTTTGGGTGTAAAGGTAATCCCAAAAATAACAGGAGAGCCTGAGGATTCTGAATCAAACTCCCCACTTTGTTCTGCAAAATTGAAATCTTCACTCAGCGTCATTTTGAAATGACTCCTGTTTGTTGCATACTACGAATTCTAGTAACTAGTCCCACTGTGCCTTTTTGCTCTAACTCGCGGATTAACTCCGAAGCCGGAATCTCGCTAAGGCTTGATTGAATAGTGTATTTGACCGCTTGGGGTGGCGGAATTGTTATAGCACTTTTAGCAGTACTTGCTGGCAATGGTAAATTGACTAACTCTGCTGTAGTAATTTTGCTTTCAGAGGCCTTCAAAAACCGCGATTGTTGTAGCGTCAGCAGGAAATCGTTGACATCGTTAAAGGAGCGAGCCATTCCGGTAATTTCTATTCCCCCTGCGGGATTGCCTGGTGGCTGTCCTGCGGCTGGAGGAATGGGTGGGATCTGCTTGACGTTCTCAATTTGCACTGGCGCTGGTATGCGATCGCGCAAATCTTGTAACATAGCTGACCACGGACGAATCTGGTCAAATACCGTTACTAAAGCTTGTGTTTCCCCTTTTATGTTGTTCGTCTCTTCTTTAATTTTGTTAATATTTCCTATTTCTGTATCTAACCTCTTGTTTTCCTGATCTAACTGTGCTACATTCTGCTCTAATTCAGCGTTCTTCGCTTGTAACAACCACCAAGCACCTACTGAAATAGTGGGTAAACATACACCAAGGGCGACACCCAAATATATTGGTGTTAAGTTGCCAGTAGGAAGTTTAACTCCTGATTTTTTGTTAGATTTACTGTGGTAAGTTGGGCGATCTTTAAGAAAGTTAATGTCTAGACTGTACATTTTGTCACACCTCCCGCATTCCCAGACCAAGTACCGTCGCTAAACTAGAGCGTTGTACCGTAGGGTATTTTTCTTCATTAACTTCTAACGACAAAGAGACTATCGGATCAATTTGGGCGGTTGGCACACTCAATCGTTGGGTAAAAAACTCATCTAGCTGTTGCAGGCCACCTCCTGGCCCAGCTAGAAAAATCTGTGCTACCTCTAAATTTTCACTTTGATTGAGGTAAAAATCGATAGAACGGCGCAGTTCATCTGTTAGTTCTCCTAAGACTCGCAATATGGCTGCCATACCAGGATTGAGTTCGGTGACGCCAGTTTTCCCCCCGTCTATGGGAGTTGCGATAATAGTCATTCCCTGCAACAGTTCCATATCCCGTGATGCAGGTAAGCTCATTGCCCTTGATAAGGCAGTTTGCATTTGATAAGCCCCTATTGGTACAGTGCGTGAAAACTGGGGGACTCCGTTAACAATGATGGCAATTTCTGAGCTATCAAACTCTATATCAACTAGTACCGCTGCTTCTTGCGGCCCAAATTGTCGCAGTTGCTCGCGAATTGTCCGAATCAGAGCAAAACTGTTAATCTCTAAAATATCAATTTGCAATCCTGCCTGCTCAAATGTACGGATATAAGTGTCCGTCACCTCCTTGCGGGTGGCAACTAACAGTACTTGTACCTTTTCAATGCCATCCTCATCTACAAAGTACCCAAGTTTCTGATAATCTACATCAGCTTCTTCACGAGGATAGGGTAAATATAAAGCTGCCTCATGGTTTAGCACCATCTCTCGCAGTTCTTTATCATCTAACTCTGCTGGTACAGGGATGAGACGTACAATTGAATCTCGACCCGGTACACCAGTAGCAACGCGAGAAGCTTTAATTTTACTCTCAGCCAGCGCCTGCTGAATTAATTGCGCCATTGCTGGAGGATCAGTAATTTGACCATCAGTAACAAGTCCTTCGGGAACAGGTACTGATGTTAAGGCTTCTATTTTAAAGCCTTGACGTTGTTTGCGTAATTGAACTATATTCACCCGTTCAGGTGCTAGTTCAATGCCGACCCCTTTATTAGATTTACCAAACAAACTATTGAAGCTTTTCACCACTTTTGTGCCCGTTGCACTGCTAAATTGAAAAGTTAAATGTTACTAAAAAACGAGCCTGGTACTAGGTAATTGATTTAGCCTATAATCTCGACAATTCTGCATAAGCTTTTCACTCTAAGCAAGCGTAAAAATACTAGTAAAATGTTTAAAATTCAAAAGTTCAGGCGATTGACTGTTTGGGCACTACTCGGCTTATTGACCAGCTGGATTGTTAGTTGCAGCACAGGTAATGTTGGCACAGGAACAAAACAGGCTTCTTCTGGAGCAGCAACTATTGAGTTTTGGACGATGCAACTCCAACCTCAATTTACGAGCTACTTTCAAAGCCTGATTGCAACTTTTGAGTCAAATAATCCTGGTATAAAGGTTAACTGGGTGGATATACCTTGGGCAGCAATGGAGAACAAAATCTTAACAGCTGTCTCAGCAAAAACGCCACCTGATGTTGTGAACCTCAACCCGGATTTCGCTTCCCAACTTGCAGGACGAAATGCCTGGCTGGATCTAGATGCGAAAGTCCCAAATGAAGTACGTTCCTCCTATTTGCCAAATATTTGGAAAGCTAGCACACTCAATGGCAAGAGTTTTGGTATTCCCTGGTACCTCACCACGCGACTAACCATTTATAACACTGATTTATTAAAACAGGCAGGTATCAATAAAGTCCCTGCTACCTACGCAGAATTAGCACAGGCGGCGCAACAAATTAAAGATAAGACTGGCAAGTATGCCTTTTTTGTAACTTTCGTACCGCAAGATTCTGGTGAAGTATTGGAATCCTTTGTACAAATGGGAGTTACCCTAGTAGATACTGAAGGCAAAGCAGCGTTTAACTCTCCACAAGGCAAAGCAGCATTTCAGTATTGGGTAGATTTGTACAACAAAAAGCTGCTTCCTAAAGAGGTATTAACCCAAGGACATCGCCATGCTATTGATTTGTACCAATCAGGAGAAACAGCTTTTCTGGCTTCTGGGCCAGAGTTTCTTAAAACGATCGCCAATAATGCTCCTAAAGTTGCTCAAGCTTCAGCAATAGCACCTCAAATCACAGGTGATACTGGCAAGAAAAATGTCGCTGTGATGAACATAGTTATCCCTAAAGATACCAAGCGCCCTGATGCAGCCGTTAAATTTGCTCTATTTGTCACCAATGACGAAAACCAACTAGCTTTTGCTAAATCTGCGAATGTTCTGCCATCTACAATCAAGTCCTTGTCTGACAGTTATTTTAAAGATGTTCTAGCTACAGCCTCAACTGTAGAAAAGGCGCGTGTTACTAGTGCAAAACAGCTGCAACAAGCAGAAATATTGACCCCTACTTTAAAAGATTCCAACAAACTGCAAAAGGCAATTTATGAAAATTTGCAAGCAGCAATGTTAGGAGAAAAAACGGTAGATAAAGCCGTAGAAGATGCGGCACAACAGTGGAACAATAGATAGTTTTTGGAAGTTGAGAATTAGAGAATTTTTCTCAGAGGATGTTTGAAAAGTGATGGCTGATGTATCAAAAAGTTTAGATCCTCCTAAATCCTTTTTTTGAAGGAGGACTTTGAGAAGATTATTCCCCTTTTTTAAAGAGGGCTAGGAGGGATCTCGATACAACCTTAGACTTTTCAAATAACCTCTGAGGCTACAATTCCTTGTCATTACCCCTATATTTTAAATCTCCTGTTTCGTTGTCAACCTGTTTTGGGATCAATTCAAAAGCTAATAGCTAAAGTCTACTTAAGTAGACTAAGCTGCATATTTCAGTCCACTTGGGTAGACTTAGACTATAAGCCATTGAACTTAAATTATGGGCGGGATATCGGTCAATGCGATACTTTGACTGTGACAAAAATGTGGGTAATGATAAGGCTTCTAACCTGTTGGCGTTTCTCATTATTTCCCATTACCCATTTACCTCTCAGAATTTCCTAAAAGATAGCCTATTAAATAAAGTGAACCGCATAAAACAACTACATTATTTGTAGAAGCAAAAGCTGCTTCTAATCCTAAATATAAATCTGGATAACTTTGGCAAAAACTTAATTCTGGACAAATATCAATAGCTAGCTTTGCTAATTCATTAGGAACTGCTGAGTTGGTATCTGGTATTGGTACGAGAAGCAAATTATCTCCACTTCGCAGCAAAGCTTTAAAAATATCTGCATGGTCTTTATTTGCCATCATTCCCATAACCCAAGTTACTCTTGGAGTATCTAATGTATCTACATATTCGCGTAAAACTTTGGCCCCAGCTGGGTTATGAGCGCCATCTAACAATAATTGATGTTTTTTCCAGGTTATCCATTGTATACGACCTGGCCAATTAGTTTTTGCCATGCCGTTGATGATGTCTGCTTGAGAAATATACCATCCTTGTTTTTGGAGAGTTTCTACAGCAGCTAAAGCTAAGGCAGAATTCGTTAACTGAATTTGTCCCTGTAAAGGCAGAGGATATTGAATTAATTTTGAATTTTCCAGAGTTTGGTATTCAGCCCATCCTGAAGATATTTGACGCGCAGGGTGAGGCGTAAACATTGGGCATTGTAATTCTTGAATCCGCGATCGCACAACTTCTAGGGCTTCTTTTGGCAATGGCCCGACAATAGCCGGACATCCGGGTTTTAAAATTCCGGCTTTTTCTCTAGCAATATCAGCAATGGTAGGGCCTAGTTGCTGCCAGTGTTCGCGGCTAATTGAGGTAATTATAGTAACTAAAGGCTTTGGGCAAACATTGGTAGCATCCAAGCGTCCTCCTAGCCCGACTTCTACAACTGCAACATCGACTTGCTGCTGGGCGAAATACAACCAAGCGGCTGCGGTAATGAATTCAAACTGAGTTGGGGCAAACTGAGTTGGGCACTCGTCATCAGGAGCGATCGCCCTTGGCGCTGCGCTCCGCGCAATTGCAGCTTGAACCTGTAATAATAATCGGTACAATTCCTCAGAAGCGATCGCTTGTTCGTTGATACAGATGCGTTCTGTCCAATCAACTAAATGAGGCGAAATATAACGTCCTGTACGATAACCAGCTTCAGTGAGAACTGAGGAAAGATAAGCACAAACCGAACCTTTGCCATTAGTACCAGCAACATGAATTACTGGGACTTGATCGTGAGGATTACCAAGATTTGCCAACAGTTTGACAATACGCGAAAGTCCCAAATTGATGCCAAAGGGTTGAAAAGTTTTTAGTAAGGAGTCAATATCCACAGCAGGATTAGGCATTGAGGGCTAGGGATTGGAAATTGGGGATTTCATGTTCTAGGCCCCAATACCAATGAACCGACTGCCCCCTGTGAAGAGTAACAATCGGTTAAAGAATGTTAATTTTGATGCGAGTTTAAGCTTCTCTGTTTAAAAAGTTTTGAATTTGTTGTAAGGCAGCAGCACCAATGTTAAATACAGCCCAACCAGCAGCAATAGCGACTGGTGCTAAAACAAGTGCTACACGATAATCAATGTCCATATCTAGAACTCCTCTGTTAAATAAATTAAAGTTTTGTCAACCGCTCTCACTTTTATTGTTAGCTGAAGTGGGCAATTTTTCCAGCCCCATGTGTAAAGAATATTTAAACTAGGGGTCACTGGTGATTAATTATTTCTCTTGTTCTTCCCCCTGATCCCCGCCTCCTTTGTCACTGGGGCGTACTAAAGCCAACATCAGTTCCCTTCCCAGCATGAACTAAAGCTAACTTTTGGTAACGTTCAGCGTGTTCAATGAGTTCTGAGGCTTCAGTGTCTGATAATTGGCGCAAAACTTTGCCAGGAATGCCTACTACTAAGGACAATGGCGGTACATCCTTAGTAACTACTGCCCCAGCACCAATAATGCTACTAGCGCCCACCCTGACGCCATCTAGAACTACAGCGCCAATACCAATCAAACTGCCACGTTCAATGTAAGCAGAATGTACTACAGCGCGATGTCCTACGGTAACATGATCTTCTAAGATTGTTGGAAAACCGGGGTCACCGTGTAGAATAGCGCCATCCTGAATATTTGTGCATTCGCCAATGTCTATGCGTTCTACATCTCCTCTAACTACGGCTCCATACCAGATGCTAGCCCCAGCTGCTATGTTTACCGAACCGATAACAACAGCATTGGCTGCAACGAAAGCAGCTTGAGAAAAATCAGGAGATGGCCAGTAAGAAGCGGTAGACACGATAGAATATGAATATGGTACCCAGGAACACTGGAGAAACTCCAACATTTGAGGCTGGTTGCACAACCAGAATATCACAGCGTTAAGCCTCTACAGTGAGGAATACACTAGTGAATACCGTTACTGCCACAAATCCTTGTGTAGCAGGAGCAGGTAAGCAAAAGTGGCGGAGCCGAAGTGTAAAATCCAACCACTGGTGCTGGTGAAGACAAAACTATGATTCTACGCACTTCATGATGAATCCAGGCTTGCAGTACCCCATATTTGGCCCCGAAATTCAGTGTCCCCACTGTCGCCAAACAATTCCGGCGCTGACACTAACAGATACATACTTATGTCCCCGACATGGGGCGTTTGAGGCGAATCCCAAAACTGGTGAATTGATCCATCTACAGTCAGGGCGTCATTGGCGGAAGTGGAATAGTGAATGGTATAGGCAACATACCCATCCCGATGGCATTCGGTTTGAAATTCACGAAGCACTAGATAAGTTGTATACCCAAGGCTACCGAGCAACGCGGGTGATTATCGCTCGACGCTATCAAGAGTTGATGAGTGGCTATTTAGAACGCAGCACTCCCTGGCGTTCTGGACAACAGGCAGAAACAACATCTGCGCGGCTGTACGGTTTACCTGTAGAGTTTAGCCCTGACCCCGCAGAAGAACCTTGTTGGGAAGTAATCAATTTTGATTTGGAAAAAGAGCCTGGTGTACCTGTACGCTATCCTTATTTCAGATTATTTGAGTAATAATCAGTGGTGAGTTCTGGGTGCTGAGTGCTGAGTATTTAATGATAATACTTAGTGGTTGTTCTTAGTTAAAAGTTTCTGGAACCGTATAAACAAAGAGCATTACTGAGATAGTAAAACACAGTCATTTACTGAAAACTTAGAACTCAGAACTCGTTACTCAGCACTATTAACTTATGCATCACGCTTCTATTCGGACTGGGAATATTCATCGAGCGATCGCCTTTTATGAACAATTGGGGTTTACAGTTTGTGAACGCTTCACTACAGGCTACACCCTAGCTTGCTGGATGGAAGGATTGAGCAGCCGAATTGAATTGATCCAGATTCCCGAACCAAAACCAGCCCTAGATGCATTTGCAGACGAACATTATGTAGGGTATTATCATCTCTCGTTTGATTTAACTGAGACAACGTCAGATTTGCCCAGTTGGTTAAAAAATTTACAAGAACGCTTCACAACAGCACATCAAAGTCAACCAGAACAATTGCAACCGCTGAAAGTGCTTTTAGAGCCGACACAGCAGCAAATAGGCGATCGCATTTTTGAAGTAGCTTTTATTGCGGATGCTGATGGGTTACCACTAGAGTTTATTCGGGTTTTAGCAAAGCTAGGCTAAGTTATACCAATTCCAAATTCGCTCATTAAAAAAGCCAGATGTCATTTGGGTTTCTAGGCTTGTATCTGTCACATTTTTTTTCAAAATAGAATTAGCTTAAAGCATCTTTTTATTTTGCAACACTTTGCGTAGTTGTATAAATTAAAAATCATAAATAATCAGGTTTTATCTTAAAATGCTTGACTTTAATTGTAAAAGACAAAAGTTAAGGACAAAATAAAATACCAGTACCAAGAATTAAAAGTACTTTTTTATACGATTTTATTTGTAACAAGCTCAACTATAGTACAAAAGTTCGCACTAACCTAGTAATTGAGCAAATTATATGTATATTATTAATAATGCTTTTCTGTATATATGCTTAGATGTAAGATTTATCAAAAGGATTAAACTATAGCCATCACTAAAAAAATGTAACTTAGTTTACAGAGTAGCCGCAAAATCCATGTCTGTGTTTTCTACCTTGTATCGATATCGTTTTCCGTTATTGTTGTTAAGTCTATGGATAATTGCAGTGTTTTTACTTAGCGGTAAACCTGCCGAGAGCCAACATAGGATAGCATCTAACCAAGTACATCCTCAATCAACAGTAATTGCAAACAAAATAACACCTTTAACAGTGACAGAGAACGTCCGCAAAACATTGCTAGAGAATGGTTTGACTGTTCTGACAAAAGAAGTGCATACTGCACCAGTGGTAAGTGTGCAGGTATGGTACAAGGTGGGTTCGCGCAACGAAGAACCTGGAGTGAATGGCATTGCTCACCAATTGGAACACATGATGTTTAAAGGCACAAAAAATCGTCCGATTCAATTTGGGCGATTGTTTAGTGCTTTAGGGAGTGACTCGAACGCGTTTACCAGCTACGACCAAACGGCATATTACAGCACTGGAGAACGGAATAAGCTCAAAGCACTCCTAGCTTTGGAAGCAGACAGAATGCAAAATTCTCTGATTAATACTGAGCAACTAGCGAGTGAAAAGCGAGTAGTAATTTCCGAGTTACAGGGTTATGAAAATAGTCCAGAATATCGTCTCAATCGCGCCGTAATGCAGGCAGCTTTTCCGAATCATGCTTACGGCTTACCTGTGGGCGGAACCAAAGCTGATGTCGAGAAATTTCAGGTTGAGCAGGTAAGGAAGTATTACCGTAACTTTTACAGTCCCGACAATGCAGTTTTAGTCATTGTTGGAGATTTTGAAACTACAAAAACTCTAGAAGCAGTTAAAGAGATATTTGGCAAAATACCAAAAAACAGTGCTGACAAAGCAGTATCGAGTGCTGAGTTAAAACCACTCAGGACTGAGAACTCACCACTCACCACTCCTATCGTGCTACGAGAAGCGGGTGCAGGAGCGCTATTGCAAGTAGTGTACCCGCTACCAGATGTGAATCACCCGGATGTGCCAGCACTCGATGTGATGGATTACATTCTCACAGAAGGACGCAATTCTCGCCTTTATCAGACATTGGTAGAATCAGGTTTAGCCAGTGAAGTCACAGCTTCTGTTGCTAGCTTGCGAGAAGGTGGCTGGTATGAGTTATTAGTGATAGCTGCTCCTAATCAAAAGTTGGCAAAAATTGATTCTGTGCTGAATAGCGCGATCGCCAATCTGGTAAAAACAGGAGTGACATCAGAGGAAGTCAACCGAGCTAAAACCCAGTTGGAAGCGGCTGTAATTCTAAATAACCGTGATATCACTAATCAAGCGATGCAATTGGGCAATGATGAGACAACTGCTGGTGATTATCACTACACAGAACGTTACCTAGCAGCTATCCGCAAGGTGAATGCGGCGGATGTTATGAATGTGGTCAATAAATACCTCAAAAAAGAAGCACGTGCAGTAGGCTTTTTTGAACCAAGCCTAAAACAGACAATAGGCAGTGCTGGCAAACTTGACTCCACACAAACTACAGAAAAATTCTCTCCTGGTGCGCCTGTAGATCCAACTGAGGTATTAAAATACCTACCACCTGTAGAAGAGGCAACAGATCAAGGTATCAAAAAGCTGCCACAGCAATTTACGTTTGCCAATGGTCTGCGGGTATTGCTGCTTCCTGATAACAGTACTCCTACCGTTACTTTGAGCGGACACATCAACGCGGGTATGGAATTTGACCCTGATGATAAAGCTGGACTAGCATCTTTCGTGGCAGAGAACTTGATGAATGGCACAAAAACGAAGGACGTATTAACAATTGCTAAAGCCTTAGAAGATCGTGGAGCCGATCTGGATTTTGAAGCGTACCGCGAAGGTGTACGTATTGAAGGTGATAGTTTAGCTGGAGATTTACCCATCCTTTTGCGAACCTTAGCAGATGTAGTTAAAAATAGTACGTTTCCTGCTAAAGAGTTAGAACTGAATCGCCAACAAGCTTTGGCTAATCTAGAAATTGATTTAGATGATCCTTATGAAGTAGCTATAAGAACATTTGTACAATCTATTTACCCGAAAAAACACCCGTTACATACCTTTCCAACCGAGAAGAGCCTACGCCGGATTAAACGTGAGGATGTAATTGCTTTCAAGGCAAAACATTATCGCCCTGATAATACAGTATTAGTACTGGTAGGAGATTTTGATCCACAACAAGTGCGATCGCTTATTAAAACTGAGTTTGGTGACTGGCAAGTTAGTGGTCAACCACCAACATTAAAATATCCCAAAGCGCCAATCCTTGAGAAGGTTGTGCGTGTAAATCCTGTGCTACCTGGGAAAGCCCAAGCAATTACTTATATGGGTTACACAGCGATTAATCGGCGAGATCCCCGGTTTTATGCAGCTTTAGTATTGAATCAGATTTTGGGAGGGGATACCCTATCGAGTAGGTTAGGAGCCGAGGTACGCGATCGCCAAGGTTTGTCCTATGGAATTTATAGTTACTTCCAAGTAGGAAAGAATACAGGAACATTTCGGATTGAAATGCAAACTAGCCCAGAAGATACGAGTCAGGCGATCGCTAGTACTCGTCAGCTATTAAAGCAAATTCATCAGCAAGGCGTTAGTGCATCAGAAGTCGAGACATCTCAACAAACCTTAATCAGCAACTACAATGTTTCTTTGGCAAACCCAGAGGAATTAACCAAAAGAATTCTGATGAATGAAGTTTACGGACTCGATGAAGTCGAACTGCGCTCCTTTACACAAAAAATTCAGCAAGTTACCCTTGCTCAAGTTAATCAAGCTGCTCGTGAGTTACTCAACCCAGATAAAATTTTAGTGGTAACAGCTGGCCCGGCTGTATTAGCAGATCAAAGCATCAAGTAGAAATGCTAATTAGTAATCGATAATTGAGATATATAGGACTCCTATTTGATTTTTGAAAAAATTTAGTATATCTTTATTCCTTCTTCCCTGTTCCCTGTCCCCTGTCTCTACAATCAATTTAGGAATCAAATCGGATTGCTATAGATAAAGTACTTTTCTAACGTCATTGGTTCCTGAGTCCCACCATTACTTTTTTAGGACTGTCATAGCAATGCTTTGCTCAGTTACAAAAATTACCAAACATTTACCCCAACTTCTCATTACAATTTTTAATTTTCATATTTCCTCTGCTTGGCTGCAACCAATCCAGCGTAGCTTATGTTTTTTAGTATTAATACTGTGCTTTAGTGTTATTAATAGCACTCCAACTTTGGCAGATAACTTGTCTAAAGATTTACTTAAGCAAGCGCCTACAGAAATTACAGTTAGCTTAGGAAATTCAGCTAATGAACTCAAGTTTGAGCCAAATAACCTAGAATTTATCACCGGAAAACGCTATAATCTGCGGCTTACAAATCCTAGCCAACTAAAGCACTATTTTACTGCGAAGGATTTTGCCGATGGCATCTGGACACAAAAAGTCGAAGCAGGCAAAGTAGAAATTAAAGGAGCTATTCACGAACTCGAACTCAAGCCAGGTGCTACAGCCGAATGGGTATTTGTACCTCTAAAATCTGGAAAATACAGTTTACGCTGTCCAATACCAGGACACACAGAAGCAGGGATGACTGGAGTAATTACCGTCAGCAATTAAAAATTAATCTTGATTCAGTAGAAGGCAGCCCGAAAAGGGGATTGGGGACTGGAGACTGGGGACTGGGGTAGATGGGCAGCAGGGGAGCAAAATTTAGCCATCAGCACTCAAAACTCAGAACTCAGCACTTTGAATAATCTGGCTTACTTAGTAAATTCAGAGGTAAAAAATAAGTTAAGTTAAATTATAGATATTATTTTTCAACTAATCTAGAACAAACATAGACACTTAAGTATCTCAGCGCCAATAATTTTTAATCCCCCATGAACATTCTCACTAACTTGCTTTCTCAAGCAACTCAGCCGACACCTCCAAAAAAACAACGCCGAGGTATTGAAATTAAATCGCCGCGTGAAATTGAAATTATGCGGCAATCTGCAAAAATTGTGGCAACTGTCCTTAAAGAAATTTCTGAGCTAGTAAAGCCAGGAATGACTACGGCTGACTTGGATGCTTATGCGGAAAAACGCATCAGAGAAATGGATGCAACACCAAGCTTTAAGGGATATCACGGTTTTACTGGTTCTATCTGCTCCAGTATTAATAATGAAGTTGTGCATGGCATTCCTAGTACTAAGAAAGTAATTCGTACTGGGGATGTATTAAAAGTAGATACAGGTGCTTATTATCAAGGTTTTCATGGGGATTCCTGTATAACAATTGCTGTGGGTGAAGTTACCCCAGAAGCCGCTAAACTGATTCGGGTAGCCGAAGAAGCTCTTTATAAAGGTATTGAGCAAGTCAAGGCGGGTGCTTATTTATTAGACATTGCTGGCGCAATTGAAGACCATGTAAAAAGCAATGGTTTTAGTGTAGTTGAAGAATTTACGGGACACGGGGTTGGACGTAACCTGCACGAAGAACCTTCAGTGTTTAATTATCGTACCCGCGAGATGCCGAATGTTAAACTCCGTACAGGAATGACTTTGGCGATTGAGCCAATTTTGAATGCTGGTTCTAAGCATACGCGAACTTTATCTGATCGGTGGACAGCGGTAACTGTTGATAATTCTTTATCAGCTCAGTTTGAACATACTGTTTTGGTGACAGATACTGGTTATGAGATTTTGACTGATCGCACAAAAGTTTAATCATCGAAAATCTGCAATTAATTAAAATGCGATCCTCTTGCGATCGCATTTTTTTCGTATATGAATCTGCTACCTATTCTTTAAGTTTTATACTAATAGCCTTATAGTTATTTTTATAATTAGACAGCTGATCTTTAGCCTGCTTATAAACAAACGTACCTTCTGGAATACCTTCTAATAAATTGATAGCCTGCTGCAATTGTGCTTTTGCTAGCTGCCTAATTAGTGCTGAATGAGGCAGATTTTCCGCCATAGCAGCAGCTTCTGTTGCTAGCTGTTGACTAGATTTTAAATTTGCCGCTACTTTCTTTTCAGTCAAAATTCTTTGACTAATGGCAATAGAGTTATCACGATAAATATTCAGGTGTTTTTTTACCGGAGTCGAAACTGATGTTCCTTCAGGAATACTCTCTAATAAGTTTACTGCTTGCTGCCATTTGGTTTCTGCTTGTTGCCAAACTGGTAGAGGAAGCGGTGGCTTTTGAACCATAATAGCAGCTTCCATACCAAGTTTTTGAGCGGATTTATAATTAGCTATGGCGCTTCTTTCCTGTTCGGTAATCAGGCTCACTTGCTGAAATTGCGGAATTTTATGCTTAATTACCCAAATACCCAAACCAAATATTACTAGACTTGAGGCTATGGCTAAAGTCGAATGTGCTACTTTTGGTATTAAAAAATCTGGTACTAATCTTTTGATATTGTTAGCATTTTGTTTTTTATTTAATCTCTCTTCAATATTTATCAGTTCCTGCTCTGCTTGTAATTTTAAGCTACTACTATCTGTGAGTAATGCATCTATTTTTTGTTTAAGTATTTCACAATCATTAATAATATCTACCAATGGTTGGAATTTACCAGCGCTGGATATAATAAACCCATATTCATCGTTAAACCATTCTAATTCTAATCCAGAGTTACCACAAAAAGCTGATAATCCTAGCAACATTTCTAGAATATTATGACTATTTTTAATACTGTTAAAAATAACAGTAAATCTTTCTTGAATTTGTGTTAATTCTTCTTGAAAAGTAATAATTTTTTGAAGTTGCTGCTGTAATTTTTTAGGCTTTATAACTTCTAAATTAATGTTTAAAGCTTCTTTTATTTTTTGGAAACATTCAGGAAGGCTAGAATAGTTAATATTAGAATTAATTTGATTGATAAATTGAGAATCGCTTAAAATATCCTTTGCTATCGTCTGAAGCAATTCACTCCATTCATTCCAGCGCTCAATTTGAGCTTGTAAATCATTTAAGGATAGTTTTGTGTAGGTATTTCCAAATTTTTCTGCTATAAATCCCTGCCCACGAGTAATAAGTTGATCTACAAAAAAAGTCTCAGGAGGAAATACAGTTATGGCTGTAGTGAGAGAAAGCACACCAACTACTGTATTATTGAATTTGCCGCTACTTAATTCTTGAGCAATAGCAGTTTGAAGATTCTGGAGTTGTGCCTGAACATGATTTAATCGCGTGATTTCTTGACTAATTTTCTGAGAATCACCAACAGTCAGCTTCAGACTCTCAACAAGATTTGGCAGTTCATTCAAAAGGGTTTCTAGGTCAGCCATAAATATCTCTTGGGGATTTGCCGAAAATTTATGCCAAACAATTAAAATGGCTATGAAGCAAGGTTATGGCTTGACTAAAAACGTAACCTCGCTTGTTGCAGCCTAATATCCTAGTTGATTGGCAAATCTCAGGAGCTATCAGAGCTATAATTCCCAGGAACCTTGCTAAAGTAACGTCTCAGTTTAAAAATTGCAGAGAAAGACAAAAATACCCGGTAGCTAACCCATGAATAATAATGATTTAGCTTTTACCCCAGCACTGGAGTTGGCGCAATTAATCCATCGCCGGGAAGTGTCGCCCCTAGAGATGGTGGAAATATATTTAGAACGGATTGAGCGGTTGAATCCTAAATTAGGAAGTTATTTTACGGTGACGGCAGATTTGGCGATCGCAGATGCTAAAGCCAAAACAGAAATGCTAACAACTACCGCAGAATTACCACCATTTTTTGGCGTACCGATTTCTATTAAAGACCTTAATGCCGTGGCGGGTGTGCCTTGTACTTATGGAAATCCTGCGTTACTAAACAATATTCCTGATTATGATGATGGGGTTGTAACCCGGATTAAACAAGCTGGGTTTGTTCTGCTTGGTAAAACCGCAGCTTCAGAAGTTGGTTCATTTCCTTACACCGAACCTACAGGATTTCCCCCGGCTAGAAATCCTTGGAATTTAGAATATACACCTGGCGGTTCTAGCGGTGGTGCAGCCTCATCAGTAGCAGCAGGATTGTGTGCGATCGCCCAAGGTTCTGATGGTGGTGGTTCAATTCGTGGGCCAGCCGCTTGTTGTGGTTTGGTAGGAATCAAACCATCACGGGGAAGGGTGACTAAAGCACCAGTAGGCGATCGCCTCTCTGGAATTGCTACTAGTGGGCCGATTGCGCGTACTGTTGCTGATGCAGCTGCTTTGTTAGATGCGATATCTGGCTATTTCACAGGCGATCCTTATTGGTTACCCGATCCAGAACCATCATTTCTCGCGGCTACTGAGAAAAAACTTGGTAGTTTGCGAATTGCTTTTACTACTAGCATCCCTCCCTTGGGTAAAGCGGATGCTAACTGCGAACAAGGAGTTTTGCAAACAGTCAAATTATTAGAACAATTTGGTCACCACGTTGAACAAAAATGCCTAGATTTTAGCGGTTTAGTTGAACCATTTCAAATCGTATGGCAAGCTGGGGTAGCTGCGTCAGGACTGCCTATTGAAGTATTGCAACCCTTGAATCGCTGGTTATTTCAACGCACCGGTTCTGTTGTTGAATATGTCCAAGCAGTTTCGCAAATGCAGATGGTGGCACGGCAAATCGTGGCATTTTTTGACAATGTAGATGTGCTAGTTTTACCTGTTTATTTGCATTCACCGATTCGGGTGGGAGAATGGGCTGCTTTAAGTCCCGAAGAGGCATTCCAAAATATTATTAATTGGGTAGCGCCCTGTCCACCAGCGAATGCAACTGGACAACCCGCGATCGCCTTACCTGTAGGTTTTGATAGTAATGGTTTACCGATTAGTGTGCAGTTACTTGGCAAACCTGCTGCTGAAGCAACACTCATTAGCCTAGCAGCGCAACTAGAAGCCGCTAACCCTTGGCTTCAGCATCGTCCAGCCTTGGCAACATAATGCCATGCAGGTATCCTTAGAACAACTCTCTCAAGTTACCGTATTTGCGAGTTTAGAAACAGCAGACAAAGTAAGTTTGCAACCTTACACCCAGGTGCAAGGTTATCGCAAACGAGAGATTATTCTGCATGAAGGCGATCGCTTACCAGCCAAGTTATATGCTGTTATTAGTGGTTCAATTCAAATTACCAAAACTGCAACCACAGGTAAAGAAACGATTCTTCGCACCTTAGCTGCTGGGGAAATTTTTGCTGCACCTGCTTTATTAGGCAATGGAATTTCGCCTGCAACTGTAACTGCTGAATCTGATTGTGCAATTCTCACTGTCGAGCGAGATGCTTTATTAAAAACTATTCAACAAAATCCTGAGATTGCCTTAAGGATGCTGATGGTTTTTAACAATCGGATTCAGCAATTGCATGAAACAGTTCATGGATTAGTTTCCGAAAGAGCTATTGTGCGACTTGCCAGATTAATTCAATATTTTGCCGCGGAATCTGGAACTGAAACAACTCCCAAAGGTGAGTGTTTAAAAGTTAAATTATCTTACTATCACATGGCTCGGAGTGTCGGCATTTCTTATGAGGAATGCGTGCGTTTAATTAAAAGCCTGAAGTCGATAATTAATTATAGTCGTGGTGGAAAAATTACAGTAATTGATATGAATAAGCTAGAGGCGATCGCTTCTGGTGCAGTATCACTTGAAAATTAAGTTTTACTGCCAAGTAAATATTTTGTAAATCTGCAACCCCAGGCGTTAGTTCCATACAATTATTGAGAATAGTGCAATATCTCTGTATAGATATTAAGTAGCTATAGTAACTTTATCTTGTTCACGAGCAGCAACGACTAAAACTAGACATAAAGCTGCGATCGCTTTTTGCCATTCCTGCTGTACTTGGACATTTTCAACACCATCAAACAACGCCACCAAGCGCGGTACAGAAGCCTCTAAAGCTGCACAAGGTACAGGACGGTGCAAATCAACTAAGTTACTAAGACTTTCCTGATTATGGACGAAACCAATTACCCATTTTGTTGTGTGATCAGGACTATCAGGAACACGCTTAACTCCTAATTCATTTTTTAGCCAGTTGTAAAAAGGCGGTAGTTTTTGAGCCAAAACTGCTCCTGCTGTTGGTAATGTTTCCTTTAGCAAATTAGCGTCTAAGCTGTCTAGCTCTTGCTTTAATTCAGGGGATTTGAGAACTTCGGTTAGCGTCTTTGAAAGTATTGCTTCTAACTGAGTTTGAGAAAAGTTTAAGTGTTGGCTGAAAGTTGAAATTAGTGATTGCATGGTTTATTCCTCAATAAATATCTAATTAGTATCTGCTGTTTTTTCAGATAGTATGAGCAAGAACGCGAGATTTTCTTCAGCTTGTAAAGCATGAGGTGCATTAGCAGGCATAAAAACTAAAATGCCATGTTCAAGTACAATTTCTTGCCCTGATAAAGTCAGTAAGCCCTTGCCTTCAAGTACTTTGATTGTGGCATTGCGAGTTGAAGTATGTTCGGAAATTTCAGTGTTAGCCGTTAGGCAGAATAAGGTATATTGACAAGCCTTATCTTTTAGTAACACTTTGCTAATAACTCCGCTATGCGGATATTCAATATGTTCTCGTAGTTGAGTAACAAAAGATGAGTTTGTTGTGATTATATAAGTCATAGTGATTGGCGATTTATAACCGCCGATAGATACTGATGAACAACGAGAATTTATGAAACAAAATCAGCTTAATTTTAGTTTCAAAATGCTATTTTTTAACAGCACACATAATGATGTAGCCCAATTCATGGCGATATTTTTGGAAGACATGGCGCATTTCTAAAATACGGTTACGGATGGATGGCTGGGTCAAGATATTCCACAAAATTTGCATACTGTTAACAATGCCTTCCTCTTGCAACATCTTTCCCAAATTCAATAAATTCATAGGCCCAGTGAGATGCTGCTGCACTTCTAACTCTGCTTTTACCAAAGCAGTAATCCAGTTGGTTTCTGAGAGTGGTGTAGAATTAACTCGAATTACCTGTGCTAAATCAGCATGAATTTGTTCTTCTTTCTCACGAGCTAAAAGTTCATGAGAGAGAAATTTACCTCCTGGTTTGAGCCGACTGCAAATTTCAGCTAAAAGTTTAGCTTTTGCTAGTGGTGATTGCATAGTGAGAATAGCTTCTGCAAAAACGTAATCAAACTTCCCTGGTATTTTATCCAGATGGAAAATATCGCCTTCGATGATTTCAATTTGATTTTCTAAGCCAGCCGCGCGGATATTGGCACGCGCATGAGCTACGCTATCAGGATGTTTTTCTATGCCTACTACTTTTACTTGGTAGCGTTGAGCTAGAGATATAGCACTATAACCAAAGCTAGAAGCTAACTCTAAAACTGTTTTACTAGGCTGAAAATTTGCCCACTGGAATAATTGCTCTGTAGCCATCCGTCCGCCGGGACGCAGATACTTTTTACCTGCGGCCGCTAAAACTTGGTGTCCGGAAGCAGTTTGGAAATTGAGGGTGGGGTTAGTCATCTGTGTGACCCTCTGAACTGATCTTATCCCCACTTTGCCAGGAATTTTTGCTGCCGTCTCTGAGGTAGCTCAAAGAAGGAAAAAGATGTGGCTGTTTCAGAAAAAGGTCGATTAAACTATGAGTCAACTGCTTCTGAGTATAAAAAAATGGATCGCAAGACAGCTACGACATGGTTGATATTGTTGTTCTTGATATTTGTTGGTTTTGGGGATGGCTTTCTACCCAAACCTTTAAGTACTGCTAGCTTACAAACTCGCACAACAATCAATGAATTTTTTGTTGGCTTGTTTCCAAGTTGGCAACCAAAAACTCGTCCGAATGCACGTACAGAGAAGGCTGTAGACAACCTCGAAAACGGTGGTTCCAAAAGATAGTAAGATTAAAAAAAATTTTTTAATTTTGAATTACGTGCAGCGATACTAGGGCCTTTTTACAAGTACATCAAAGTTAACTAAAAGCACAAAATGATAGGTGGATGGGTTATGAAGGGAATACTCTACTTATGATCTGAGATTCCATACACTACTACTGATGGAAATTGTAGAGGAAACCCGCACCAGATTGCAGCTAAAGCACCGACCACTAAGACATTGGCTCACCGGGTGGTTTATTTTTATTGCCTGTTTTAGTCTTTTTATTTACTGCATATTTTTTGAATCTGCTTCAGTTAGTCTAACTTGCGATCGCTCCTCATCCAACGGAATTAACTGTGAGTTAAGGCGGTATAATTTGCTGGGAAGCATGGAGAAGGTAAAAATTTTTGACCCACAGGAAGCGTACATCAAGACAAATATCGGCAGCAAAGGAGGAAGAACTTACCAGATTGTCATTTTGACACCATTTGGAGTTTATCCTCTTTTATCCCAAATTAGCTATCAAGAAAATCAAGAATTTGCTTTTAATGTCAATAATTTTCTAATATCTAGTCAAACTTCTCTATCAGTACAGCAAAATCAGCGGAATTATATATTTTTCTTAAGCTTATTTCTGTTGATTATTATGGCTATTGGTGATTTTGTTGCGACAACACCTGTCACCAACTGTACTTTTTACAAAAGCCTGAACAAGGTATTTATAGAGCGCAAAGGGTTACGCAGTCAACAAAGCATTGAATTTCCTTTAGAATCCATTTTGCGTTTTGATATTCAAGACAAGCAATTTAAATACTCTAAACTTTATCGTGTTGTGATTGTGCTGCAATACCACAAAGAAATACCAATTAATCTAGAATATACAGATGAAAAAAGCGTGCAATATGCAGTTTCTAGGATACGCTACTTTCTGAATATAAATAATAGCTAATAGTTAATTTGCAGTTAACTCATTAGCTATTACCTATTACTAATTGCAATTAAGCCTTTTTCAACCAGCTAAACATGGCGCGTAAATCTTTGCCAACTTCCTCAATGCGGTGTTCGGCTTCTTGACGACGCATAGCGGTAAATCCAGGCTTGCCAGATTGATTTTCTAAAACGAATTCCCGTGCAAATTGCCCAGATTGAATTTCGCTGAGAATCTTCCGCATCTCTGCCTTGGTTTGGTCATTCACAATTCGAGGGCCACGGGTATAATCGCCGTATTCAGCAGTGTTAGAAATGCTGTCACGCATTTTGGCTAAACCACCTTCTACAACTAAGTCAACAATTAACTTGACTTCATGCAGACATTCAAAATAAGCCAATTCTGGTTGATAACCAGCTTCTACTAAAGTTTCAAATCCGGCTTTGATTAAGGCACTCAAACCACCGCACAATACTGCTTGTTCGCCAAACAAATCAGTTTCGGTTTCTTCACGGAAAGTAGTTTCGAGAATGCCGGCACGAGTACCACCAATACCTCTAGCGTATGCCATCGCGCGATCGCGTGCCCGACCACTAGCATCTTGATAAACGGCAAATAGCGCTGGTACGCCTTGCCCTTGTTCATAAGTCCGCCGTACTAAATGCCCTGGGCCTTTGGGTGCTACCATCACCACATCTACATTAGCAGGGGGTACAACTTGCCCAAAGTGAATATTAAAGCCATGAGCAAAGGCTAAGACATTGCCTTCTTGTAAATTTGGTTCAATTTCGTTTTTATAAACTGTTTTTTGCACTTCATCAGGCAACAAAATCATGATGAAGTCAGCAGCATTAGCCGCGTCTGCAACATTTTTCACGGTCAACCCAGCAGATTCGGCTTTGGCAGCTGACTTACTGCCCGGATATAAACCCACAATCACATTCAAACCGCTATCTTTCAGATTAAGGGCGTGAGCATGACCTTGGGAACCATAGCCGATGATAGCAATGGTTTTTCCAGCCAAAAGGTCTAAATTGGCATCTTCGTCATAATACATCCGGGCCATAGCGCATCTCCTGTCAGCAAGCATCGTCATTAATTAGCAGGCTTTTGATTGTACCCCAAATTGAGGAACCACAGATAAATACCGATCAAGTATGAGGCATTAAAGTTATCCGTTTCGGCTTCAGACAGGAGAGAAAAAGTCTATGAATGAGATAAGGTTTGACACTTTTTGCTGAAATAAAATTTATTAGTGTTTACTTTGTATGTACCTGTGGTTTAATTTAAGGATTTTTAGGTTGCCTGATCAATTTTTTGCACTTCTTCCTGAGATAGTTTCACGTTAATTGCACTTACCGAATCTTCAATACTGGAAATTTTGCTAGCGCCAGGTATGGGTAAAATAGCGGGAGATTTAGAACGCAACCACGCCAGTACAAGACAATAAACAGATATGCCTTTTTGTTGAGCTAACTGCGCGATCGCAGTAATATCTTGCAAGTTTTGATGGCGACGTCTACCACCGAAGGGACTCCAAGGTAAAAAAGTTAGTCCTTCTTGTTCACAATACTTCAACACGCCGTCAGTTTCCGGCTGTCGTTCCCAAGGGCTGTATTGATTTTGCACAGAGACAATATCAACTACGTTCCGCGCCTGCTGAATTTGTTCTACGGAAAAATTAGAAACTCCGACAAACCGAATTAAACCAGCTTCTACCGCTTCTTTAACTGGTGCGAGAGATTCTTCAATGCTGTACTTGGGATCGGGGGCATGATATTGCCAAACATCGATAGGTTTACTACCGCCGAAAGCCTCAAAACTTTCACGAATTGTTTGACGTAAATGTTCTGGGTTACCGTTACGCGCCCAGCTTCCATTAGGACGCATCAAGCCGCCCTTAGTCGCCACAACTACATGACTAACATCGCCTTTGTAACTGGCAAGTGCTTTGTTAATTAACCTTTCGTTATGGTGTTTATCTGACTCATCTAGGCAATAAGAGTCAGCAGTGTCAATGAATGTGATACCTAGATCCAAAGCACGATGGATAACTTGGATTGATTCTGATTCAGGAGGGCGATTCGATATTGACATCGGCATCCCACCCAAGCCGATCGCACTCACAGAGACACCTGTTTTTCCTAGCTGTTTAATTTCCATGCTTATAGCTCTAGTTTGCAGCACCATTACTTATTTAGTAGCTGGTCACAGAGGTTTTAACAATTTATCTTTGGCTAGGTTTATCGATAGCTGTGATATGCCTATGCCTACGCATCGGCTATGATTTAGGGTTCGCAAATTCAGGAAACCTGGAATCACTCCAGTAACTCGGTTGGAGAATTTACTGTTGGCTTACTCAAGTTGGGTATTTGGTTAATAGTTTACAGCCCATATTTGTTGATTTTAGCTGCTGCTGTGTATGGCTTGAACCGTTGGCGGCGGAATTCACAACCTGTGCGGACAACGCTACCAGTAGAAAATTATGATTGATAAAAAAATTATGTTTTCTTAATTTTGGTTACTAAAGGTAACACTGGTAAGACTACGCAACATTGAAAATTTCAAATACCCCACAGGAAGCCGCCTTTGGCTAGTCTACAAAAATATACTATTGTGTGTAGTTTTTTGGGGTGTTCTTGGATGGTAGTCTATAGCGATCGCACTCGATTAAGTGTCAATTTTGGCATTTATCAACTAAGTTCAGACTGCTCACGAAATATTACTGCACTAAGCAACATCTCAATTAAGCCATAATCAGCTAACAACTTAGTTAATCACATACTAGTAGTTACTCAGTATCATATTGCGATTATTAAGATTGTACCAATTAACACGAAATAATCAGGCGCAAGAATGCCAAGATCAAAAAAGGACGCCCAATGGTATTGAAAGTACTATGCCAGAATTACACCAATCAATTGCTCAACACTACCACGAACGTACTAAATATGACCCTGAGACTCTGGCCTCGAAAAGTCAGAGGTTAGACTGGGCTAAACAACCAGTGCCGTTCAAAGAGTATAAAATTGGCTCGTCTTTTGATCTCAAACCCTTCCTACAAGAAAATCCAGAAGCTTTTACTAATAGCTCAGATGCTCAATGGTGGCAGAGACTGTCACGGTTACTGTTTCGCAGTTATGGACTAACGGCAAGAATGCCATCTATGGGGAGTGCGGTATATTTACGTGCTGCTCCCAGTGCAGGTGGGTTGTATCCGGCTGAGGTGTATGTGGTTTCCAGAGGAACAGAGTTCTTACCACCTGGGCTATATAACTACCAATGTCGGACTCATTCGTTGATGCATTATTGGGAAAGTGATGTTTGGCCAGCTTTACAAGCAGCTTGTTTCTGGCATCCATCCCTAGAAAGTACCCAACTGGCAATTGTGATCACTGCGGTATTTTATCGTTCAGCATGGCGCTATGAGGATCGAGCTTACCGCCGAATTTTTTTGGATACGGGACACCTCTTGGGTAATATCGAGTTAGCTGCGGCGGTTAATGACTATCGCCCCCATTTAGTTGGCGGCTTTGTGGATGAAGCTGTTAACGATCTACTTTATATCGATCCGCAACAAGAAGGAGCGATCGCGGTTCTGCCTCTGGCAGACTTGTTAGATATCAAACAAAATTTACCACTCGGACGAAGCGCTTTACCTTCTGCCACCGAAACCACTTATCCTCCGATCCCCGATGGCGAACTGCTGAAATATTTTCATCTGCACACGCAGATTCAACCTGGTACAACTGGCAAACTCAATTTACCAGAAGTCAAACAAGACAAATCTTTAGAGGATAAATACAACTTTCCTTTCTGTCTGAAAATTCCCACCACTACCAGCCCCATTTACTGGGGGGAACAGCTAACAGAACTAGAAAACACGATGCACAAGCGACGTTCTACCCGTGCTTACAGTGGTGATGATCTAACGTTCGATGAACTTAAAGCTTTACTCGATTTCACTTACCAACCCCAAAATTACATTCACCAAAGTTTAGATCGTTCTCCAGACTACTTTGACCTGAATTTAATCGAAACATTTATTGCTGTTTGCGGAGTCAAAGGTTTGGAAGCAGGTTGTTACTATTACGCACCAAAAGCACAGGAATTGCGGCAAATTCGCTTTAAAAACTTCCGGCGAGAGTTACACTTCCTCTGTTTGGGGCAGGATTTAGGGCGGGATGCCGCAGCAGTCCTATTTCATACAGCTGATCTCAAATCAGCGATCGCTCAATACGGCGATCGCGTTTACCGTTATTTACACATGGATGCCGGACATTTGGGGCAAAGGCTGAATTTAGCTGCAACTCACTTAAACTTAGGCGTTAGTGGTATTGGTGGCTTCTTTGATGACCAAGTAAATGAAGTTTTAGGTATTCCTACAGATGAGGCAGTTCTCTACATTACTACTTTGGGACGACCGAGATAAGCTGTTGCGTTGTTAGTTTGCACATTGAGACGAGTAAATTGGGTTTTGCCAGGATCGTAATAAGGACTTACGCATCAAGTTTGTCCCTTGAGACTGGGTGTAAGGGTATAGGGGTGTAAAATTTTTGAACACCTACACCCATGTACATTCATACTCCTACACCCCTTGCCAAAACTATTGCCAGTCATAGCCGAACGCAACAGTAAGTAGCAACGATTCAGCTTCTGTAAAAGGTTTAGTTTCATGAAGTTTAAGTTTAAGGTTAAAGCTGCTACCTAAAATTTAAGCCAAGGCACTACTAAGGTGCAAAGAATATTTAGTTTCAGTTGCCTAGCTTTGAAATGAAACATTTTTCTTGTATCACGTATTAGTTACAGCCTTTGAAGTGCGATCGCGCTTTCATTTAATCTCTCTTGATATTAATTTTTTTTGCAAAAACTGCCCCTGGCTTGTTAAAAATTAAGATAAAGATTATTCGATTTTATAAAAAGAATTATAGATAAACCCCCATTCCTCCAGGGACTAAGGTAAACTTTACGTTAATAAAAATAGTAGTTTAACAAGTTCATCGAGCAGGCCTATCCAATGAGCAAAGGAGTCGTTTATCTGAGGATGAGCTTTGCCTAATTCTTAATAGTACAGCAAATGTTGAGAAAATAAGACCTAACATATTTCTTGAAATAACGCCGAACGCTTGAGTTTTTATAAAATCCGAGCGAGCATATAAATATTTTTTTACATAAACACTAATGCTATTACCTGAAACTGAAAAACAACGCCTGGAAATCCTTAATCAATATGCAATTTTAGATTCACCGACAGAAGAAGTTTTACGAGCAATTTTAGCAGCAATTCCTATTCCATTACTGATTTCACGTTTATCAGATGGACTAATTCTATATTCTAACCAAGAGTTGCTGCAAACATTTCGTCTATCTTCAAATGATTTATTTAAGCAGAAAACTTTAGATTTCTACCACGAGCCATCTGAACGACAGAAATTATTAAGAGCTTTTGCCCAAGATGGATCTCTTCATAATTATGAAATTCAACTTAAAAGAGCAGATGGAACTACTTTTTGGGCAAGTATTTCGCTACAAATTTTAACCTTTAACGGAGAATCGGCAATTTTAACAGTATTTTATGACATTACTGCTCGCAAAAATAATGAAGCAAATCTCCAAAAGCAAAACGAATTTTTACAAAATATTTTTGAAAACATTCCATTAATGATTGCGCTCATTGATGAGCAAGGTAAACTTCAATGGGTGAATCAAGAGTGGGAACGTATTTTAGGATGGGATTTTCAGTATTTCCAAACACGTGATGTTTTGGAAGCTTTATATCCTAATCCTAATGACCGTCAGTATGCAATTAACTTTATTCAGTCAGCAAAACGAATTTGGGGTGACTTTAAAACTCAGGTGCGGGATGGAAGTTTTATAGATACTTCATGGACTAATGTTCACCTAGCTAATGGACAAATAATAGGTATAGGACAAAATATCACAGACCGTAAGCAAACTGAACAAGCGTTAAAAACTCAGATTGAACGAGAACAATTGATGAGAAGAGTTGCACAGAGAATTCATCAATCTCTCAACCTTCAAGATATTCTTAATGCTACAGTTCAAGAAGTACGAGATTTGCTTGAGGTTGATCGGGTAATAATTTTTCGGTTTGCCTCAGATATGAGCGGTAGAATTGTGGCTGAATCGGTGGATAGTAAATGGACTATTTCTCTAGGTGCAGATATCGTAGATACGTGTTTTCAAACAGGTGCAGGTAAGGATTATTATCAAGGCCATAAAAGAGCGATCGCTAACATTTACGAAGCTGGGTTAACTGATTGCCATCTACGCTTGTTGGAGCAGTTTGATGTAAAAGCAAATTTAGTAGTACCTATTCTTGTAGAAATAAATGGAGAAAATCGTGGTTCTTGCCTTTGGGGTTTATTAATTGCACACCAATGCTCTGGCCCTAGAGAGTGGGAAGAACATCACTTGGATTTGCTCGATCAACTGTCCGTACCAATAGCGATCGCCATTCAACAATCTAGCATCCTACAGCAAGCCCAAACAGAACTTGCCCAAAGACAAATAGCAGAAGTGAAGTTAAGAAGTGCGTTAGCAGAAAAAGAAGTTCTGCTAAAAGAAATCCATCATCGAGTTAAAAATAACTTGCAAATAGTCTCTGGCCTGTTACAACTTCAGTCTCACACACTCAATGATCTTGAAACCATCAAAGTTCTCAGAGAAAGTCAAAACCGCATTGAATCAATATCTCTAATTCATAAAAATTTATACACATCTCCTAATATTGGGAAACTTGATGTTGCTGACTATATTAATAATTTGGTAACAAGTCTATTAATTTCTTACCAAATAGTGCCTGGTAGGATTAGTTTAGAAACTAATATAGATTCAGTTTATCTAAATGTTGATCAAGCGATCGCTTGTGGACTAATTATTAACGAATTAATCTCAAATGCCTTAAAACATGCTTTTACTAACCGACAAACAGGTAGTATCAGCATCACCTTAAAAAATCTCGTTAATAACATTGAGATGATTATTCAAGATAACGGTACTGGATTACCAAAGGATTTAGATTGGAGGAATATTGGTTCTTTAGGTCTCTCGTTAGTTTATGACTTAGTTACAGAACAGCTAGAAGGCAATATTACCCTAGAAAATAATCACGGCACAGTATTCAAAATTAAATTTCCACAGTTAACTTTACAGCAGTAAACATCAAATGGGTCAGGTGAGAGTTTTAGTGGTTGAAGATGAAATTATTGTGGCTAGAACTATTGCTAGCCAACTCAATCAACTAGGATATATTGTGACTGGTACAGCTTCTTCTGGACAAGTTGCCATTGCTAAGGCTTCCGATACTCAGCCAGATATAGTGTTAATGGATATTATCCTCAAAGGAGAAATGGATGGTATTGCTGCTGCCAGTTATATTCGTGAGCATTTAGGAATTCCTATAATTTTTCTCACAGCCTATGGTGATAATAATACTTTAGAACGTGCCAAAATTACTCAACCATTTGGATATATTGTTAAACCATTTACTATAAAAGATTTACAAATAGCTATAGAAATAGGTTTGTTAAAACACCAATTAGAACGCGATCTACGAGAGAATCGAGACCAGTTAGAAACTCTTTTAAACTCAATGAGTGATGCTGTGATTGCCACAGATGAGCGAGGAATTGTGACATTTATAAATCCGGCCTGTGAAGCATTGACTGGCTGGCAGAAAGAAGAAGCTTTAGGAAGTGAAGTGTCGAAAATTCTGCATTTGATCAATGAAGTTACAGACGCCACAATAGAAAATCCAGTAGCCAAAGTATTGCGAGAGCAAAATGTTGTTTATTTAGAAGATTACATATCTTTGGTTTCTAAAGACGGAAGAAGAGTTCCGATTGGCGATAGTGCTTCACCTGTGATGCGACGACCTAATCAAATAAGTGGTGTTGTAGTTGTTTTCTGGGATATCAGCGAAAGACGTCAAACAGAATTGCTCACGAAAGCTTTGGAAAAAGAGCAAGAAGTTAACCGTCTCAAGTCTTTATTTATCTCTACTGTCTCTCATGAATTCCGTAATCCTTTAACTGTGATTCAAACCGCAGTGGAACTCATAGATTTACAGGGCCCAAAGTTAACCGAAGCAAAAAGAAAAACCTACGTCAAGCGAATTCAAACTGCTGTGCAATCAATGAAGCATCTTATGGAAGATGTGCTGTTCATGGGTAGGGCTGAAGCTGGAAAACTTGTGTTTAACCCTGTCCTACTGAACTTGGAAAAATTTTGCCAAGAACTAATTGAAGAATTTTCTCTAGTTAACAGTAGCTTGCATGAATTCGTATTTACCTGTGATAGTGTTAACACAGATGCATGGATGGATGAAAGGTTGTTACATTACATGCTGGGAAATATACTTTCAAATGCAGTTAAGTACTCTCCTGAAGGTGGAGCTATTGAATTTGACCTCAGATGTGATCCTATTGAAGGTGTAGCAACTTTTCGGATTCAAGATCAAGGAATTGGCATTCCTGAAGCAGACCAAGCTCGACTTTTTGAATCATTTTATCGCGCCTCAAATGTAAAAACAATTCAAGGTAACGGGCTGGGGTTAGTGATTGTTAAAAGATGCGTCGAAGCTCACAATGGAAAAATTAGTGTTACAAGCCAAGTTGGAGTGGGTACTACATTCACAATAATTTTGCCATTAACTTCGGAATTACCTGTTAATGAAGCTAACGAGTGAAACGCAATCAAATCAGCATTAATATCATTTTCGGTTGCATAGTCATAATTTAAAGTTTGTAGTTAGGGTTTTAGCTCTAACTACAAAAGTTTTTTATTGAGGTTGGTTAACCAGATATCTTTTAACAGATAAGTACTAACTATCATTTTGCCGGAATAGACAGTACTTATCTTTTGTTTAACGCTCCTGTCGTACACCACCCACAACTGGCTTAACTTCTTCTCCAGAAAATGGATCAGTCCCGCCACTCCAGTTAAAGTCACTAATGCGGAAGCTAAAGCCACCTAATTCCAGCACTGGATTATAACGCAAGGTAATTCCATAGGTGCGGCGACTATATTCCAGAATATAGTCAGTACTAGTTTCTCGACCTGTATCTAAGTTAACAGAAGTTTGAAAGCCTAAGCGAAATGGCCCATAAATTTGTTGTGAAATCCCAGCACTCAGTACTTTGTTATCAACAGCGCGGTCAAACAAAAAGGGTGATAATCCACTATTGAGACCTTGGGAATAACTAACATTAAAGGCAGTGTAGTCTAAATAAGGTCGAGAAAAATGACCAATTTGCCCTTCTAAACCAACTGTACCAATTAGGGTGCTTTGGTTATCACCATTGGTGTAATAACTGGTAGTACCTGTGATGCCAGCGATCGCGCGCAAGTAAGGAACCACTGGGTTAGGAGTGTATCGTAATCCCTCGGTAGCAGTGAGTGGTAATGGTGTCCCCTGCCACAGCAACAAACCACCACTCAAGGCAGCACTACTTTGTAGGCGGCCTAGTGAGATGCGATCGTTTTCTCTGTTGGGTTCTAGTAAATCTAAGCGATCTGTGTTGGCATTAATATACTGTGCGCCTGCTTGATAACTAAGGTTGATGCCACTGTTGCCTAAAGGAATTACAGGAGAGATAATTACACCGCCAAGACTACTTTGGACGGTTTGAAAACCGAGAGTACCGTTGTAAAGACGATCGCGGTAACTGTATTCCAGATTTAATAAATGAGGATTGCGATCGCCTAATATCTGGCGCAACCGCAAACTTGCTCTGAGATTGTTTTCTACTTCGCTCAAGTTGAGACTGGTTAACTCTCCGTTACCTTCGATTACAGCTTTAGGATTCAAACCAACATTCAGCCTCGTCCTAACACCAAACAGCGAACTGAAATCACCAATACCTTCTTGCACAGCTTTTTGCACAAAAAACTGAGGCGTAATCGTCCAGCGTGTCTGTGCTGTAGTCACAGCTTCAAAGCCACGCTCAATATACAAACCACCCCGCCGATCTCCATCAAAACCAGGGGAGGCAATAGTGGGAGTAACATCACGCTCCCGACGGTCAAGCCGCTGCTGATTTCGGGGAATGCCTACAGAAAAGTTTTGGTCAAACACTAAACGCGATCGCTCTGCTCTAATTTCATCTACGAAGGGAGATTGCCGCGTCAGAGTGACGTTAGCTGCCCGTAAAACTAGTTCTGGGGGTGAGAATGGATCGTTAGTGATGCGGACATCTTTTGCTTGCCAACCTCGCGGATAAAATTCAATTCGTTCAGCTTCAAAGCGTAGGCGGTTGACTACACCCCCTGATTTTTGTGGTGGGATGTTTCTGGCATCCCTGCGACCACCTACCGTGACATCAATCCCTCCCGGACTGTTGACACCAGAAAGCGGCTGATTGGCTCGAACGCGATCGCTTGGCAAATCTTGTGGCACTCCACCAGCTGTGACATCGGTAGGTAAGAAAGCAAAATCTGCTTGAGCTGTGGGTATATAAATCTCGCCCCTACCATTTTCTAGTTCGCCACTATCTTGGATAAAGTTATAAGTAAAACGCTGTCCCCGCAGTATTTGGTCGCCCCGTACCAATGCTACATTGCCTTCTCCCACGGCAATCAAGTTGTCCAAATTTATTTGCAGGCGATCGGCATCCACCACCGCCCCATCAAATCGCACCACTACATTACCTTCAGCCGTGACAATTCGTCGTTGGTCGTCATACACCTGCCTATCTGAAATTACTTCCACAGTTCTCTGTCTAATTTGTGGCGTGCTTGCAGGGGGAGTTGTCGCAGGTGGCTGATTTGTGGTTTCCCCTTGAGGATCTGGTGTTGATTGTGTTGGCGGTTGAGTTTGTTGGTTAGGCGACGTGAATTCTATAGTCGAGGGCGGCGTTGATGTTTCGTTTGTGGGATTGCGAGGCTTAAACTCTATAGTATTTTGTACTACTTCAGGGCTAGATGTATTTTCTGAATCAGTTACAGTGAGATTTATGCTTTCTGCTGGTTGACCAATATTAGTATTATTTGGCTGTTCTACTTGGGCAAATTTTTCAGCAGTCAACAGTGTCTGTGATGGCGAATCTTTAAGGTTTGTAGCGTTTGGGACAACTTGGGCTGTTTTTGACACCACTGCGGCAGACGTATCTGGGCTGTCATCCTCATGCTTTATGGGATAAGCAATTACCAATGGCTGCCCCAACAATGCAGCACCCTGAGATTCAATTACAGGAGAAAATTCCGGTGGGAAAGTTTCTGGTGGATTGGGTGTGAATAGGGTTTGGGCAACTACTAATTTATCCCGATTGGGTTTGATAGAAGTTGGCACTGGCAGAGAATTCTTCTTTGCCCCCGCAGTTGGAGGTTGCAGCTTTTGCGGTTGCTGCTTGATTTTTTCTTGATTTTCCTGCGTCCCAGTATCTGTTTCTACAATCGAATGAAAATTGGTATCATTAGCAGATGAGGTAGGATTTACAGGTTGTAATGCTTCCGTGATGGGAGGCAATGCGGGCGGCAGAACTGGATGAAGCATATTTCAGCACAATCAAGCTAACAAATAGCCAATTAGTAGCCGGAAGGATGAATTAACACCTTTTGCCTTCCGACTTGGCCTTCTGCCTACTTGCAGCAAGCCGGCCGGAGAAGGACACTGCGTTACAAAGTCAGTATGCTGTTGCGGCAGCGCATTAGAAAGAAAAGTCGCTGGCAGGATTTACCCCTGAGCGAACTTTAGGAGATTACGTCCGTTGTAGCAACTGCCGTCAGCTTTACTGATTTTTAGACGCCTAGAGGCGGCTTTCCATAATCCTCAGGAGAACCCACAAGTTAGGGTAAAACTGTCGTGGGTAACTCCCATGAAAGCAAGTGTCCATAGCTTCTGGTGTCTTCCGGCTTTCGACAGTCTTGCCTTGGATTAATTTAGTCGCGCTTTTACTCTAAATCCCGACGACCGGGGTTACGAGCTGGATCGTTCGACAATAATCCGAAGACAAAGATAGCTACAAAGAAGGCGACAACAATATAAACAGCGATTTTTAAAGTCAGCATCAGAGATATCTCCAAAAGGTATGAGAAACAGAGAACTTCTCTCTCTCAGTATCTGCTATGCAGAAAAGATAGCTCCTTTATATTACCCAAATCTCGTCCCTTTTTTGGAGGACTTTGGTGAGAGTAGAGAACCATCTCACTAGCACCAAATTAAGGATTGATTGCGTGTTTGGCTCTTTTATGCTATTGCAGTTTATCTGACTTATAGATATCCCTAATAAATGAAGTTGTAGACTAGTTACTGTTGTGACGTTTACCGAAGCCATTAGGTTTCCTAGTGTAGACAAACAGTAGCTGGTTGTCAAAAATTGCTATTTTTTCCTTTATAGTCTGCTATCTATAATAATCGCCGAAAATTGACTTCACCTCAGTATTCTGTACTACTTTCAACCCTTACCGCTCAAAGCACTACCTACCATTGTTTAGTCTACAGATGTCACTAGCTCCTTGCAAATGCGGCTTTTGATTACTTGCGCTGGTATACCTACGGCAACCGAGAAGGGTGGAATATTTTTAGTAACAACTGCTCCTGCACCAATGACGCTACCCTTACCAATAGTGACACCATCTAATACTGTTACTCCATGGCCTAACCAGCAGTCATCTTCGATTACAATTCCTTTGCGAGTAATACCTTGGTGTTTGATCAACTCCAGCGGATCTGCAAAATTGTGATTATTAGCATAGATTCCTGAGTGGGCTGCAATCATACAGTGCTTGCCAATTTTGATATTCCCAGGTCCAGCAATACACACGTTAGGGCCAATGAATGTTTCTTCATCAATGTGTATATAAGTATTTTCTAAACACCCTATATCAACATTACGTTCAATCGCTACTTTATTTGCTAGGTAAATTCTATTATTTTGTCCTCTTGCATCTATCCGCACTCCTTTAAAAATAAATACACCCTTGCCAATTTCAACACAATTAGCACCAATAAATTCGACACCGTTTTGAATATAAACTGGGAATTCTAACTTGGCAAAGATACTACAATATATCAGATTTCGTAACTGAGGCCCTAGAGCCAGGGTGGGAATACCACCTAAAAATGTAGTAACCAAAAGTTCTTGTAGACGCCGAAATTTTGCTAAATATTGCTTCAGTTTCATAGCTTCATACCTTTTAAACAAATTGTGGTTGTTAGTTAGGAAAATTACGTCAAATTGCATTGAGTCTTTTACTACTGCTACTGATACTGAAGTTTCCTTAACGGAGCAGTATATCAACTGTCAGATAAAAATTCTCAATTTATAGGAAGGCAGAATCTAAATTTGGCTAAATGAGCAACTTCCTAAGCCAAGTTTTGTTGAATTCCTAAATTGATATAGACAATAATTACTCTTTCGAGCTATGCATCAACTGCCTTGTTTGGCAAAAAGCCCTGTAGGGTTGTTTCTTTCCAGGGTGATTACAAGGACTGTTTATTTTTTACCAGACGGAATGCAAATTCTACTTTGAGTGAATTACTATGTCAAAATGCAGAATATTAAATTGCAAAATTGTTATTTTAGACAGTTTTATTTTTCGCCTAGATACTACTTTATATCTGGCAATTGTCATTTTTTTAACTGCTCAATTTAACAAAATTTTTGTTAGCTATACTACATTTTGTTTGGCTATATCAGTAGTCTAAAAGATTTCTCTTTTAGCGCCAAATGTAATTATTGTTTAATTTTTATGGTTGCTTCTGCCCAATTCAAACTAAATTAGGGTGGAGTATCTCCCACTTCAGCCATCACATTGAAGTTCACCATCGGTGCAAACAAGTAAGCGCTTCCCCGACTGCTATGACGGCTTTCTTGCAACGTATTTCTAGAGTATGCTGCTCTAATCATGTTGCACACGGATGATTTACAAACTAACCAAATCACTCTTGTAATTACATGAGTGGCTTTTAATAACAATTGCTTTTAAATATAACATATTTTATTTTTAGTGGCTCACTATAAAAAGCTAATTTACTCTATATTACTTATTTATTAAATGCTGCGGCTCAACGAGTATTTAATTTAAATATTAATAATAAGCACATCTTTTATACTATCAGCAAAAAAATCTATTTTAAGTGTTGAGTTTTACATTCAATTATTCTTCTAGCCATCACTTGTAACTAATGATTTTTTACTTGCGTATACCCATAAATTTGTAAATCACCCGGATGGGTTATCCAAGCGGGTGATGCGTACTTGGTGCTGGCCGTTATAAATTTCTGATAAAACCCAGACATACTTTACTTACTAAATCATTCGGCTTGACAAGAGCAAACGCTCTTGTTAGGTATCTTTTTCAATTCGTACACTTGGTTAAAATTATGGTTTTTATCAAAGAAATTGTCCAACAAGCTTTAACCACCGGCTATTTGAGTCTTGCAGCCCAAAACCAGATACAAGTGCTGCTTCAAGGTGATTATGACTCGGAAGACTTAGATGCTTACATTATTTTGCAGCGGGCTGTTGTGGCGGGTGATGTCAAGCAAGAAGCGCGTAGCCAAAAAGCTTTGCTTTCCTCTACAGGTAAGGATGCTGCATCAAACATCAAACTTGCTTATCAAGTTGCAGCCGAGATTGCTTGTGTCGCTGCTATGGCTCTGACTATGCCAAAAAATACCAAAGAGTATCCTTACTTGGGTGCATAAAATATTACTTTTCATTCTGCGATCGCCACACAATTTCATCCTCCAGTCTGATTTGGCGCTTGCTACCATATCAGTCTATTCATCTCGTGCTGCTATTATTCAACCAGAATAATATTAAAAAATAATTAAGAATAAAATTTTTGTCTAAACTAGCAGTAAGCTGTTGTCAGTTTGAGCAAAAATGCTGGAATAAAGCTTATAAAAAGATTCCTGCTGGTGATTATATAATTCATACAAATAAAATTACTGATAAAATTAATACAGAAAATACTACTTATGTTAAGTAGTAAATGATAGCCACTAGTTAAGTTTTATAATACCAAGCTCATATTAGAGCGAAGTCCATAGGATGAAAAATATCCTTAGTGTAAACTTTAGCAACCTTGATCAAAATAATTCTCAATACTTAACAAAGTCATAGCATTTTGACAAATACGGTATAAAGAATTGGCAACATTGGGAAAAGACAGTAAACAATAGCCATAGCTAAACTAGGAGTTTTGCCAACCTATGCAGCCAATTCGTACATTCAACGTCTCTCCTTCACTACCGCCGCGACTCGAACCGCTGCGGCAGCTGGCATATAACTTGCACTGGGATTGGAACGTTGAGAGCAAAGATTTATTTCGCCGCTTAGATTCAGACTTGTGGGAGTCTAGCCACCATAACCCAGTATTAATGCTGGGTACTATTTCTCAAGCTCGGCTTTTGGAAGTTGTCGAGGATGAAGGCTTCTTGGCCCAAATGGATCGAGCTGCGCGTCAGTTAGAAGATTATTTACAAGAGCATTCTTGGTATCAGAAACAACGAAAAAAGGCTGAAGGATTAAGTGTCAAGGATGAATTAGAAAGTGGCTCTAATTCATCACTTCAGCCTGCAAAAGAGTGTTACGCTTATTTTTCGGCTGAATTTGGGCTTGTAGATTGTCTCCCTGTTTATTCTGGAGGCTTGGGTGTTCTTGCGGGCGATCATCTCAAATCTGCTAGTGATTTGGGGCTACCACTAGTAGGTGTCGGTTTACTGTACCAACAAGGCTACTTTGCCCAGTATCTGAATGCTGATGGCTGGCAGCAGGAACGCTACCCGATCAATGATTTCTACAATATGCCCTTACACCTGGAGCGTAATGGCGATGGTTCAGAACTGCGGATTGCGGTAGATTATCCAGGACGCAAGGTTTACGCCAGAGTTTGGCGGGTACAAGTGGGAACAGTGCCACTGTATTTGTTGGACACCAACATTGAACCCAACAACCCTTACGACCATGACATCACAGATCAGCTATACGGTGGCGACATCGATATGCGTATCCACCAGGAAATTATGCTGGGGATCGGTGGTGTGCAGATGTTGAAAGCGTTGGGTTATAAAGTCACCGCTTATCATATGAATGAAGGCCACGCAGCCTTCTCTGCCCTAGAACGCATCCGTCTTCTGATTCAAGAAGAAGGGTTAAGTTATGCTGATGCCAAACAGGTGGTGGCTTCTAGTAATATTTTTACCACCCATACGCCAGTGCCAGCGGGGATTGACTTATTTCCTCCAGAAAAACTTTTGCATTACTTAGGGTATTTTGCAGATATCTTTGGCTTACCTAAAGAGCAATTTTTAGGTTTGGGGCGTGAAAATACAGGGGATTTGTCTGGGCCTTTCAGTATGGCTGTGTTGGCGCTGAAAATGGCAACATTTTCTAATGGTGTGGCGCAACTGCATGGTGTGGTGTCGCGGCAGATGTTTCAAGGCTTGTGGAAGAAAGTGCCTGTAGAGGAAGTACCGATCGCCGCCATTACTAACGGTGTCCATGCTCGTAGCTGTGTAGCTAAATCGACTCAGGAGTTATACGATCGCTACTTGGGGCCAAACTGGTCATCAGCACCACCAGATAACCAGTTGTGGGAACGGATGGACGCTATTCCTGATGAGGAATTGTGGCGTAACCACGAACGCTGCCGTTTGGACATGATTCTGTATATCCGGGAGCATTTGGTGAAGCACTTACGCGATCGCGGCGCTTCTGGATCTGAAATTGCCCAAGCTCAAGAAGTTTTAGATCCAAACGCTTTAACTGTGGGTTTTGCACGGCGCTTTGCTACCTACAAACGTGCTACCCTGTGGATGCGCGATGTAGAACGGATCAGGCGGATTTTGCTGGCTAACAAAAACCGGAAAGTGCAATTTGTCATTGCAGGTAAAGCACACCCAAAAGATATTCCAGGTAAAGAACTCATCCGCGAGATCAATCATTTTATCCGTGAACAACACTTAGAAAAACAAGTGGTGTTTGTTCCAAATTACGATATTCACATATCGCGGTTGATGGTAGCGGGTTGTGATATCTGGTTAAATACGCCGCGTCGTCCACGGGAAGCCTCTGGTACAAGTGGTATGAAGGCAGCAATGAACGGATTGCCAAATTTAAGCGTACTAGATGGCTGGTGGGATGAAGCGGATTACGTCCGCACTGGTTGGGCGATCGGACATGGAGAAAATTACGAAGATCCCAACTACCAAGATGAGGTAGAAGCCAACGCTCTCTACGATTTGCTAGAGAAGGAAGTTGTGCCGCTATTTTACGATCATCGGGATGTTGATGGCTTACCCCGTCCGTGGGTTGCCAAAATGAAGGATGCGATTCGTTTGAATTGTCCGTTCTTTAACACAGCTCGGATGGTGCGAGAATATGCACAGCGAGCTTATTTCCCAGCTAGCGATCGCTATCATATCCTGACTGCCGACAATTACGCGCCAGCGAAAGAATTAGCTGCTTGGAAAGCAAAACTCAGTGAACACTGGTTTAATATCAGAATCAAAGATGTTGACGTATCAGCAGCAGCAGACATTGAGGTCAACCAAACCGTTGCTGTTAAAGCCAAAGTTGATTTGGCAACTTTAACAAACAACGATGTGCAGGTGGAACTCTATCAGGGTACGATTGATGCCAATGGTGAGATTGTCAATGCTATTCCTGTAGTTATGGATTACCAAGGAGAGGATACACAAGGTTTAAGTGTTTACACAGGTAACATCACTTACACGGCCTCTGGTTTGCAAGGCTTGTCTTTGCGTGTACTGCCAAAACACAATTACCTCTCTAATCCTTATGAACCAAGATTGATTGCTTGGGCGGAGTAACTGTTCTGAGTGCTGAGTCACCGAAGTTTGCCCGGAGGGAAACCCTCCTTGCAACTTCTCGCTGAGTTCTGAGTAATGAGTTTGAGAGAGTTAAGAGTAAGAAGTTATGAGTTATGTCTTGTACTTTTTACTCTTAATTTTTTTATACTTAGCACTCGCTACTGGGCACTCAGCACTGATATCATATCCGCCTAATTAGTGATAATTCCCGCATTTGTGCAAAAACCGGGAAATCCTTTTTCCCCCTGCTCCCCTGCGGCCTTAATGATAAGTCTTTCACCGGACACGATATGATTTGGGGATGACAATGTAACCAGTGGTGCGATCGCCTAATACTAAGTTACGTTGTTCACCCCAATACCACCAGTGTGCAGCTACATAACTACAGATTAGGCTATCTAGTTTATCTTCGGTTTCTTTAAGTGCTGCACCAGTGGTGGGAATTTCGGAAGGTATCAAACCGCAAAACTCTAGAGAAGGTAAAGGCGGTTCGAGGGTGGGTAGGGTATTAATAATGTAATTGTATAGTTTGATTAGTTCTAAACGGCGATCGCTGAGGCGTCCTTTTTTGTATTTAAGGATGCGTTCTAAGTTAAAAAAATGAACTATTGCCGGATGGGGAAAAACTTCTATTTGATATCTGCCGAGTGTTTGCGGTTCTATAGTCGGTGCGTGTGCAAAGCCACGCGTTTCTAATTCTAAACCGAAGTTGACAGTACGCTCTGCAAAAGGCAGACCTAAATTAGCTGGGTAACATCCAGCATGGTATTTACCAAAGTTTTTGTGGCTGAGTTTGTCTGGTAGACGGCTCCCGCTAGCATTAGGAATAAGGGTAGGTGCATCTACGGCGATGATTGCTGGTTCTTCTGGGTTTACGCAAGTATCAATCCAGTTAAGGATGTCTGCAATAGCTTCTTTGCGGTCTAGGTCAAGGAGTTGTAATTGTCCGTCTATAAATTCTAAGTAGCATAAGCCGCTCGGTTGGGATTTCCAACCTAAGTCAATGCCAATAAATTTCATCACATAAATTCATACGACTACACAAAGATAATGTCAGAAAACTGATCAAAACCAGAATTGATGTTTAATGAGGCAAATTGAGTAGTATTAAAGCTCAAAGCACCTGTAAGGCTGTCATAGTTAAATTGGCTCAGGTCAGTTGCGCCAAAGCCAGAACCAATCTGAATTTTATCTCCAGCCTCATGTAAAAAGTCCGAGATAGTATCAATTCCCTCTGATATGTAGTTGAAGGCAAAAATATCAGCACCATCACCGCCTGTAAGAATGCTATTACCATCACCGCCTATGAGAATGTCATTCCCAGGGCCCCCGGAAATCAAATTATTCTGGGTATCGCTGGAAATTGTGGCATTATTGCTATCACCAGAAGTTGCATTTGTGGGAATCAAATCAATGTAGTTAATGTTGAAACTAGCTGTGAGCATATCTAAACGCAGTTCATGGCTACCAGCACTCAAACTTAGTCCTTTAGCGATCGCATTAGTCCAAGATTGATAACCTCCTGTAGGATTAAAACTGATGATTCGCTCTTGCTCGTTATTAATTAAAGCCTTGAGTTGCTTGGGATTACTACTACCCCAAGCCGCGACTCGTACCAAAATGTCGTAGAACCCATTTTTAGGTATATTGACATCGTAAGTCAGCCATTCCCCAGGTTGAATCCAACCTACATTGTAGCCACCTCCAACATCACTGGTAGCCTCGACGTCTACATTTAAACCTATGCGATATTGTCCACCGTCATTATCAGGACTGTTATCATACGCAGTTTTGTAGTTTTCTGCTTCGATGCGAATTGTCTGTGCAACAGGCACATCAACAGAACTATTGTTTAAATTACCAGGTTCAGCGAGATTCTTTCCTAACCTTTGTGGATACAACTGGCTTAAATTCAAACGCCCGCCAGTTTTGGTCTTACCTTGCAAAGAATTTATTTGGTCAACACTTGACAATAAAGCAGATTTGAGTTCTAAAACACTCAAATTGGGGTTCATAGACAACAGTAATGCCGCAGCACCAGTTACATGAGGAACAGCCATTGAGGTTCCCCCCCATGTAACGTACTGATTATTAGGAAAGGTACTTAAAATATTTACCCCAGGTGCAGCTAAATCTACTGAATTGACCCCATAGTTCGAGAAATCGACCAGCTGATCATTTTCATCTGTAGCCGTAACAGAAATAATATTATCAAGATCGTAGCTTGCTGGATAATGCGGAATCTCATCAATATTTCGACTGGTATTACCTGCTGTTGCTATAACTAAAACACCACGATCATATGCATACTTAATAGCATTATATTGGTCTGTATCGAAAGTTTTTGAGCCGAAACTAAGGTTGATGATTTTGGCTCCGTTATCTACAGCATACTTAATACCTTGCGCTGTATCCCATAAATAACCTTCTGGGTCAGTTGACTTGAAATGCTTCGTGGTCATAATTGAGACATTTGGACTGACCCCTACAACACCCAGGCTATTATTGCCTACAGCGCCGAGTATACCTGCAATGTGCGTGCCATGACCTCCTTTTGAGTGATCATCTCTTGGGTCATTATCCCAATCACCAAAGTCCCAACCGTGTACATCATCTATATAGCCGTTGCCATCATCATCAATTGCATTTCCAGCTATTTCTCTCTTATTTCTCCAGATATTGGCAGCTAAGTCCGAGTGATTATAGTCAACGCCAGTATCCACAACAGCCACGACTACATTATTACTGCCTCTGGTATAGTTCCATGCCGTTGGTGCATTAATCTTATTTAAACCCCAGAGACTACTAAACGATGGCTCGTTTGGTATCCAGTCGGGTGATGTTACGTCATTATTTCCACCCGTTTCTAAGGCATTTGTTTTTATATCATCTGATATCGAATCGAGTAATACTATGCCATTATTTTCAGTTGTCTGTATGTAGTGTTTTTTTTGAGTACTACTAATCCTTTCATCTCGCTTGCCGGAGGAAGAAGCATAAATACTGATGCTACTCAATTCAGTAATATTCCTAACTAAATTAGGAGTAATTTGCTCATCCTGATTATTTTGAGTAACATCAGGCTCCGGTGTGGCTATTTGCAAATCTTGGCTGACTTTGGATAACAGTCTCTTACCTGAATCATTTAATAAATACTCATTTTCAAGAGAAACTAGTTCCCCAAGCTGAACAATTTTTGTTTTTAAATAATTTTTTAATGAACTTATGAATTTTTTCATGGTTAATTATCTAGGAAATTATTATTTAGCAGATAGCTAAACATTTTTATAATACAATTTTGTACATTTTACATTTAGTTTATATCCTTAATAAAATATCATTTAATGTTGCTTTTATTTAGTAATAAATACTTTATTAATATCTAAAAACCTGTTACTTAATATATAAATATATGGGTAAACATTTACAAATTTACAAACATTTAAAAGGATTTGTATAGTTTTTCTTGTTCCATATTTTAAACAGCCAGCTATCCTAATAACAAAAACTTAATCTGGCAAGTCAACCAAATATAACAGGCAGGATGCCATAAATATTGGTATGTTATTAGGTATATTATGAATCTAAATAAATTGTTAATATGAAAGATACCATGTTACTTAAAACACGTCAATATACAAAAGATATATATGCGTCAATAATTTTAAATTAAAAAATCAGACTAAAGCTTTACTCTGCATAGCCTTGAACTGAAAATTTATCGTTAGTATATTTTTTTTTGGAGTAAATACTGAGTAAATAAACAATATTTTGCTACTAAATTTTAAAATTATAGTTAGTATAAATTTATAGTTATTCAGTTATTGAGTTCAGTACAGCACAATATATACTGTGTAGGGTAGAAATTTGTGATTTATCCTAAGCTTAAAGAAAAATAGTAGGGCAGCTAATTGGAAGACGTAAGAAGACGTAATATTATTTAAAATGCCTGGAACAGCTTGTGGATTAATTCAAAATCTAAAATTTTTGTAACTGAGTAGAGTCAAAGAAGAGATTACTCGTCGCCTGTTCTCCTAAGACAAGAAATAAGACATAATCCTTTACAAAAATAAAAAAGCTCAAATGATTAAAGTATAAAGATACAAGTCAATGGTCATGCGGCTGAAAACAAGCAGACCGAATTTTTGAGATGATGAGTTAGCGATCGCATTAATTTTCTTTAGGCTTAAAATCTAGAAGCAACTATCCGCAATAATCCTATATAGTCACTTTAGCAGGTACAGCAATTAGTAAGGCGATCACTCAAAAGTATAAATTTACAATGAAAAATGCCCCATACCCCATACTCCATGCCCACTTGCCCTAGAAAATGTCAAAATTAAATGAGTTTTGTAACCGCTACTTTACATAGCGCGGATTTGGGATAACTTAAAGTTGAAAATTATGGGCAAGCAGCGCGTTCTGTCGGGAGTTCAACCAACTGGGAATTTGCATTTAGGCAACTACTTGGGAGCAATTCGTAACTGGGTAGAAGCCCAGAGTGAATACGAAAATTACCTCTTCGTAGCTGATTTACACGCGATTACAGTACCACATGAGCCTACAGAGTTGGCATCTAATACTTATACCCTTGTTGCTCTCTATTTGGCTTGTGGTCTGGATTTAAATCACTCCACTATATTTGTGCAATCTCACGTCTCGGCACACAGTGAACTCACCTGGTTGCTCAACTGTATTACACCCCTCAACTGGTTGCAAGACATGATCCAGTTCAAGGAAAAGGCTGTCAAACAGGGTGAAAATGTAGGTGTGGGTTTATTAGATTACCCAGTGCTGATGTCATCTGATATTTTGCTATACCAAGCAGATCAAGTGCCTGTAGGGGAAGACCAAAAGCAACATCTAGAATTGACGCGGGATATTGTCAATCGGTTTAATCACTTATTCGCCAAACCAGATCAACCAGTGTTGAAGTTGCCAGCACCTTTGATCCGTAAAGAAGGTGCAAGGGTGATGAGTTTGACCGATGGTACTCGCAAAATGTCGAAGTCAGATCCATCGGAATTAAGCCGGATTAATTTATTAGATACACCAGACCAAATTGCCAATAAGATTAAGCGTTGTAAAACCGATCCAATTCGTGGTTTAACTTTCGACGATCCAGAGCGGCCAGAGTGTAACAATCTGTTAACACTATATATGCTGCTCGCTGGTAAAACTAAGGAAGAGGTAGCGGCTGAGTGTCAAGATATGGGTTGGGGACAATTTAAGCCATTGTTAACACAAACAGCGATCGCTGCCCTCAAACCGATCCAAGATAAATATCAGGCAGTAATGGATGATAAAGGCTATCTAGAATCGGTGTTGCGGGAAGGGCGGCAGAAAGCCCAAGCGATCGCTAACCAAACTCTGGCACAAGTGAAAGCTGCTTTGGGTTACTCTGTACCTCTTTAAGGTTTTAGCTTTTGGGTGTGATTTGCTTTACCCTGTAAGAAAATCACAATCCTTATGATGTTATGCCTGATAGCCAAAACAGCAACACGGTTGGAAACTCCTTCCGTAGAGCCGCGCAAGCGGGTGAATTTTTAGTTACCGCCGAGGTAGCACCTCCCAAAGGCGGAGATCCAGTACATATGCTCAAAATGGCGGCGACCCTTAAGGGGAGGGTTCATGCCGTCAATATTACCGATGGTAGCCGAGCAGTTTTGCGGATGTCTTCGTTAATAGCGTCAGTGATTTTGTTACAAAATGGCATTGAGCCAATTTGTCAGATAGCTTGCCGCGATCGCAACCGGATTGGTCTACAAGCTGACTTGATGGGCGCTCATGCTTTGGGTGTCCGTAACATATTGGCTCTTACTGGCGACCCCGTAAAAGCAGGCGATCACCCCGATGCCAAAGCCGTCTTTGACTTAGAAGCTGTGCGATTGCTGCAACTAGTAAGAAAAATGAATCAAGGGTTTGACAGCAATGAACAACCCCTAACAGATGGGGCACTAGATTTATTTACTGGTGCAGCTGTCGATCCGCAGTGTGCAAGTTGGTCTGGTTTACAAAGTCGATTTGAACGCAAAATTGAAGCAGGCGCGCAGTTTTTTCAAAGTCAATTAATTACGGATTTTGAGCGGCTAGAAAAGTTTATGGACACAATAGCTGCTGGCTATCAAAAACCAATTTTGGCAGGAATTTTTCTGTTGAAATCGGCAAAGAATGCTCAGTTTATTAATAGGTGCGTTCCGGGTGTAAATATTCCCCAACACATTATTGATAGATTGGCAAAAGCCAAAGACCCCTTAGAAGAAGGAGTAAAAATTGCAGCCGAACAAGTGCAGATAGCGCGACAATTGTGTCATGGTGTCCACATGATGGCGGTGAAGCGCGAAGATTTGATTCCGCAAATTTTGGATTTGGCTGGGGTAGCACCAGTTAATTTAGTAGTAGCGAAGTAGTCTAGTTGAGGCGATTGCATCTCCCCTGTTGGCAATCAGGTGAAATGTGATCGCCCCTCCTCGCTTTCATTGTTAAACTAAAAAACAACCCTTACCCATGCAAAGGTAGTCTTATGACCTCTGCAATCAACCCACCCACTTCTGGAAGTACCCTTCCAGACCATACGCAGCTTCCTGAGTCTGATGGTACATTTGTGAAAAATTGGCAAGACCATCCCCAAAGCATCTTACTGACTGACTCAATTACACCTGTCCTCAAGCAATTACATCCTGATAGTCAATATTGTATTGGTCAGGACTTAGGCATATACTGGCGTATTACTGACCCGCCAGAACGAGGAGCAGAAGCTCCCGATTGGTTCTATGTACCGAATGTACCGCTTTTGTTGAATGGACAAACGCGAAGGTCTTATGTGCTGTGGCAAGAGTATATCGCTCCGCTGATTATATTAGAATTTGTCTCTGGCAATGGTAATGAGGAGCGAGACAAAACCCCTTGGAAGGGAAAATTTTGGATTTATGAGCAGGTGATTCGGACTCCGTTTTACGGCATTTATGAAGTGAATAAAGCCAGCGTCGAAGTTTACGAATTAATTGGTGGACGATATCAGCTATTAGCAGCAAATGAGCGCGGACATTATGCCATAACCCCTTTGGGAGTTGAGTTAGGTATTTGGCAGGGACAATATCAAAACGCTGAATTACCCTGGCTGCGCTGGTGGGATTTGCAAGGTAATTTGTTGTTGACTGGTGAAGAAAGAGCCGAACAAGAATCCCAACGGGCGGAACAGGAACAACAACGAGCCGATCGCCTGACTGCACAATTGCGAGCTTTAGGCATTGAACCTGAAGCGTAATTTTTGAACAAAATTCATTCTGCAAATATGCAATAACAAAAAACAGGCGCGATCGCATTTGTGCGCTTATTTAGTTGCAGTGTGAGAGGATGCGATCGCCTGGGTAAGTTAATAATGTAATTAAGCTGTTATTTAAATTGCATAACTCAAAAAGCCAGAATTACTACCAGTAGTTGGTTTTATCTTTTGGCTTGCTTAAACTAACTCTAGATTCTCAGCAGATGTCACAAAATCCCTTCTTCGTCGGTGGGCCAGTGCCTCCAGATTACTTTTTCGGACGTAGTTCTGAGGTTAGAACCGCTTTTGATCAGATATCTAGGCGCGCTCACTTGGCTATTTACGGCAGTCCAGGTATGGGCAAGTCTTCGTTGCTGAGATTTATCGCTTCACCGATAGTCTGGCAGGCGCGAGGAAGAGATGCATCGAAAGCCTTCATAGTTTCTATTAACTGTACAGGTATCAGTCCTTTTACACCTTCTGGTTTTTGGCGAGAGATCCTCAGCCTGCTGCAAGATGAGGCTGAGGGTGATGATTCCCTACAAGCTGATATTCAACAGTTATTGCAAGAAGAAAGAGTGGAAAAGGGCGACTTGCGCCGAATGCTCAGAAAAATTGGGCAACGTGACAAGTTCTTGTTGCTGTTGCTAGATGATTATGACGCAGCTCTTCATCCCAACGGTCAATACACCGAAACCCAAATGCTGACCTTCTTGAGTGAGTTTCGTGATTTGGCAGTTCACAGCAATGAAGGCAAATACTTCTCAAGTATTGTTACCACCTTTCGCCGTCTCAACGAACTTGGGCCAAAAATCACACCTAGTGGTTCCCCGTGGTACAATCACTATCTATTCCGGCTGCTTAGACCATTACCCGCCAATGAAGTCAACACTCAACTCACCATCCCCATTCCCAGCACTTTAAAAGCAGGAGTGTTAGAAATTATTGATGGGCATCCAGCACTGCTTCAAAATGCTGGTTATCTGCTATACGATACCCTGCAAGCTGGACAAACTCCTAATATTCAAGCCTTCACACGGGATTTTGAAAGCGCTACCGAGCAATACTTTCGAGATACCTGGAGGTTTTCTACCGAAGAGGAGCAAATTTTAATGATGCTGATTGCCCTTGTTCGTCTGCAAGGTCGTCTGAACAAAAACACGCGATATGCTCTAGGCGACATGGACTTAGTCTTCAGCCAACGAAGTCGAGAACTGATTGATCTCGAAGAACGGGGAGTAATTCAGCGCACATTAGAGGAAGGGAAAACTGTTTATACTTTTAATTCATCAATGATGGAGTGGTGGGTAATCCAAGAAATCTATAACAGCAACGAAGCCCAACTTCAAGGGCGGGAGAAAGTATTTCTCAATTTAATGAGCCGTGAGCAAGCGGGGACAGTGCAAAAGGCTATCCATTGGATATGGCAGCATCGAGATGTAGTGCAGTCTTTAGTATGGATTACTCGCAAACTAGCAGGCGACCCAACTTGAGAAGTAATTTTAACCTGATTTATACTTAAATTTACATTTAAAATAGAACATTCAGCATTACAATTACATCGGGATCTACTTCCTCTGAGGAGGAGTTGGCGAAAATGGTTTCTTCAACCGATTGGGAAGATAATCCCTATATTATTGGTCGCCCAATTTATGAACCAGAGTTGTTTTTTGGGCGTGAGGATCTATTCAATTTTGTCCAAGACAATTTGAATAAAAGGGCACAGGTGATTTTGCTGCATGGTCAACGTCGGATTGGTAAGTCGTCTGTGCTGTCCCAAATTCCCCACTTTATTAAATTAGAAGAGTTTTTATTTGTACCTCTTTCGCTAGAAGGTAAAAGTCAGAAACCCCTGAGTGAAGTTCTCCATGACCTAGCAAGGGATATTATTGATTACCTGGAATTGTCCGAAATCCAAGTGTTTCTACCTTCAAAAACTGAACTAGAAGAAGATGCACAAATATTTTTTAATCATTTCTTACCTCAAATTTATCAGGCAATAGACGGTAAGAATTTGGTACTTCTGCTGGATGAGTTTGATGTTTTGGGTGATTCTAACCAAGATTCCGCTGTTTCTCACTTCTTTCCCTGCCTCCAGTCTATTGTCTATTGGCACAGAGAACTTTTTATCATTCCAGTTGTGGGGCGGCAATTAGATGATATGCCCAACTTACTCAGTTTGTTTAGGCAAGCTCCTCATCGAGAAATTGGTCTACTGGATAGACATAGTGCAGAACAGCTAATTACTAAACCTGCTGAGAAAGTTCTCAAATATGAGCCTGACGCCATAGATGCAATTTTGGAATTGTCAGCAGGGCATCCCTATTTTACACAAGTAATCTGCTTCGCTCTTTTCTCACAGGCCAGAGAGGAACAGAACTGGCAAATGACTCGCAAAGATGTGGAAAATATTGTAGATGAGGCAATTGAGATTGGCGAGGCTGGTTTAGCATGGTTCCGAGATGGGTTACCACTTCCGGAACGAGTAGTTTTCTCAGCAGTAGCAGAAGCTCAACAACAGAAAATATCTGTAATTAAAGGAGAACCTTTAACACGGCTGGTGCAGTATGGTGTTGCTCTGACTGAGGCATTTCATATAGCAGAAGAGCAATTGTTAGAGTGGGGCTTCTTAAAGCAATTAGGGGTTTCTAAAATACCAGAGTTAGCCTACCTAAATTCGTACAAACTGACAGTTGAGTTAGTGCGTCGCTGGTTAGTGAAGCGGTATCCTTTACGGCGAGAAATTTGGGAATTAGAGAAGCTGGATGAACAAGCAAATCGTATTTATCAACAAGCTATACAACTATATCAAAATAGTGATTTACAAAACTCACTCAAATTATATGAGCAGGTATTACAAGCTAATCCCAACCATTTTGATGCTCTATTTAGACTAGCTGAGGTGTGCATAGATATCAAAGATTTTGACCTAGCAGTAGAACTTTATGCGCGAGCATACAAAGTTGATCCAATTAGGAACAAGGAAGGATTTATCCAAGCTCTACTTAGCTATGGGCAAGAGCTAATGGAGCAAAGAAGGTTTGACGCAGCAAAGGAACAATTTAGACAAGCATTGGTACTTCAACCTGATAATTCAGCAATCCAAGCAGCTTTAGTTGCTGCCCAGCAACAGAGAAAGATTTTTAGAAACGGTGAAAGAGTTGTAGTTACAAGGGGTAACTACATTGAAAAACTGAGTGACTCTATAATAACTGAGGCCACAATTATTGATGCCAATCACCTCGTTTCTAGCAGTATTGCTCAACTTCAAGATTTAGATTCTCCAGAAGCTTCAGAATTAGCAAATCTCTTGAAAAAGTTGCAAACAGAAATTGAAGCTGATCAACAATTAGAGCCTGAAGATAAAGCAGAAGCATTGGAACAGGTAATGGCATTAGCTGAAGCCGGGAAAAGTTCTGAAGGAGGACGCATCCGGAGGCTAGCAAGAACTGCATTCAAGATTTTGATAGGTACGCTGGCAAGTTTACCTAGTTCTGCAAATTTAGTAAAAACTGGTAATCAATTATTACCTGCTATCTCTAGACTATTGGGTTTGAATCTCTAGCCAGGTGTGAAAGGTAAACTTGCTGGAAGTAACGATTGCACTTCCTCTTCAATTCTCAAAAATTTAGCTTTTACCGTTCTCTGCTGACCCCAAATTCCCTTGATGATTGCAACTACAAATTGTTCTGTCGTTTTTGTTTAGTACTACTCTAAATCTATTGATTAACATCCAGCAACCGAGAATTTTTAAAGCGTTCCATCCACTTTTCTAAATAGACTTGATTAGCTTGTTGTTCAGATGGGTCTTGGCTATCTAAAGGATAAGGCATCAATCCCCAAATCGCTGCCGTAGTTACACAGAACATCGATTTTTGGAAACTTATACAAATTTGCACTAGCAAATCATCTTCACCTCGGAGGCTGCGACGATACACTTCATGCAAATAGTCTGGCAGATAATGCCGCATATCCTGCATTAATAAGGTGGGAGGAATACCTGCACTTCCAACGGGTAAAGGATCGGCATATAATGCACCATATTGAAAGCGAGCTTGATCGGGGGGAATTTGATATGCTTGGGCGTTGTATGTAACTGTGCCAGAAAAAGGAGTTCCCCGGAAGAAAACTGCTTCTACGTAAGGGATTGCTGTATCTGCTAAGAAGGTTAAACCAGCTTTTTTGGGAAGGATTTCATAGACTTTGTTATCAATTTTCACCTCGTAAGTAATTGGCTTGGTTGCACTTTCTACTAACCCTACTTTAATATGTTCTACAACTTCGGGAATTGTTTTGATTTCCCCTTGATCATAGCGGTCTGATAAGCTCAAGAATATATCAGCCATCACGCGCCAAAACTGACCTAAGCCACTGTAGTATGCAGAAGCACGCAACTGTTCAATTAAGAAGTCAGGAAATAGTTGATGCATTCCCTTCATTAAGAGATTGTTTTTAAATTTGGCTGCAATTACAGCTTGCGCTGTTTGTTGAAATTCTTTTGTATCCAAATATGTATCTAGCCCACCGCCACCGTGCCACATCATGGACTTCATGCAATACTCGGCATATTCAAAATTAATTCTGTCATGCCACCAGTGACGGAGTAATTTCTGCCAAGAAAATTCTCCATTAAAGTATTTAAAAAAGGGAAAAAATACTAAAAATTGTTTCTCAGCAATGTAGATAAGATTGTTTGAATAAGCATCTAAAACTACACCATAGCTTTTAAGAATGCCAACTACCTCTAGAACATTCTCTGGATTATCAGCAAGTAGTGCTTCTCCTGTTTGCAAGCGTTTAATATAGTCCGCTAAAGGATTGTTATAAGGCTTGTTTTTAAAAGTTACCATTACTATTGCTCCAAAAAGGTAAAAATAAAGTTACGGGATAGGAAATCGCAGATTTGCTTGTAGTAGCGTCTATTAGCCACTACAAACTTAATCCCTGCCTTTTAACTTTTGCCTTTTACTTTGTCTAAGGAAACTGTAGCCACTAAGCTTTGGGTGTTTACCATTGCTGTGATTGTGGGTTCAGTCCAGCGTACTAACCAAGCAGGTTGGATACCAAAAATTACAATCACAACAGCTAAAACTATAGATGGCAGGCGATCGCTCCAATACACACGCGGTAAGTTGACAACTTGTGCAGATAAGCGCCCAAAAAAGGCCTTATTAACGAGGATTAAGAAGTAAACAGCAGTTAAACCTGTACCAATCATGCATAATAAGGTTTGGATTGGAAAAACTGCGAAACTGCTCCGAAAAATTACAAATTCGGAAATAAACCCTACCATTCCCGGTATACCTGCACTAGCCATAACTCCCAAAACCATCAGACTACCGATGACAGGCATACCCCGTTCTGGATTCAGCAGTCCCCGGATGACATCTAAATCGCGGCTACCAGCTTTTTTATACACAACTCCCACTAGCAGAAACAGCAGTGCGGAAATCAAGCCATGGCTCACCATTTGCATGACAGTACCTAAAATGCTTAACGGTGTGGCTGCTGCTGCGGCTAAAAGTATGTAGCCCATGTGTCCAATGGAACTGTAGGCTACCATTTTTTTCATATCTTTTTGGGCGATCGCGCAGGATGCACCATAAAGTACGCTCACTACTGCCCAAGTCGCCAATCCAGGAGCCAGATAATTCCAAGCTTCTGGCAACAAATTCATGCCAAACCGCAATAAGCCATAAGTTCCCAATTTCAACAATACCCCAGCCAATAGCACTGAAATAGGTGTGGAAGCTTCAACGTGAGCATCTGGCAACCATGTATGGAAGGGAACCAAGGGAATCTTAATGCCAAAACCAACTAAAATTCCTGCTAGCAATAAAAGTTGCGTTGCTAAGGGTAGAGACTTAGCATTCAAGGTTCCTAACGAAAAATTAGAAGCACCACTCAACCAAACTAGTCCGAGGAAACTTGCCAAAATCAGGATTCCTGAAAGAGCAGTATAAATAAGGAATTTAGTAGCCGCATAACCCCGCTTTTCACCACCCCAAATAGCAATTAAAAGATATAAGGGTATTAATTCCAACTCGTAAAACAGGAAGAATAGTAGTAAATCCTGCGCTAGAAAGGCTCCTGTTACACCAGCACTTAACAGTAGTATCAATGAGTAATAAAATCTCGGACGTTGCAAAGATTCATCGCTGCTGTAGATAGCAATGCAAGTTAACAGCCCATTCAAAACTAGCAAAGGCAAGGATAAACCATCTACTCCAAGATTATAGTTCAAGCCTAAGGCATCCACCCAAGGTATGAACTCAGTAAACTGTTGGCTGACTTCCCTAGGATTAAATTGGCTTGCTAAAATGACTGTCCACAAGAAAGCGATACTGGCAAAAACTAAAGCTAACCCACGGGAGAGTTTCCCACTCATACCAGGGGGCCAAAAACCAATAACAGCTGCACCAAACAATGGCACTAAAATCAAAGCACTCAGCATAAACAGAACTAGTTAAAGATATAAATGGGGGAGCAGGGAAAGAATAATTACTAACTCCTAAGCTTTTCACTTAGAACTCAGGACTCATTACCCAGGGCTGTTAAAAAGGCAACTTATCTAGTAGGCCTAATGACCAACTAATGAAAAAACCCAATACGCTGACGACTGCTAGGATTGTCAACATATAACCTTGGGATTGCCCAGAAATGCTGTACTTTAAACTTTGCCCACTAAGAATTGCCGCAAACCCAACCAAATTCACTAGACCGTCAATCAGATAGCGATCGCTCCATGCAGAAATTTTAGAAAGTAGCGCTACTGCACTTACCACAGTCACTTTATAAACTTGGTCAATGTAGAAATCATAACCCAATAAGTCCTGCATGAATCTCCATGCCAGAATTCTAGACCTCGACCATGCTTTTTGCAGATACATGGTAGAGCCTATACCGACGCCCACTAGCGTAGAAACCAGTAATATTGCTACTACGTACCAATTAATACTTTCCCAATCAGGGAGTAAGTACCATTGTTGTAGCATCAAAGGTAATAACAGCGTCATGATGGTCAAAGTCACCATTGGAAATGCCATCTGCCAACCTACTTCTGGGGCACGTCTAGTCTTCTGTTGCGGTGTATCCCAAAATATATATCTGAATACCCGCGTTAAATTTAAAGCTGTCAAACCATTGACTATCACTAATACGCCAATCACCCAAGGACTAATATTAACAAAGCCGTCAGCCCAGGACAGCATTGCCCAAAAGCTTCCTAATGGCAGCAGTGTTACCATCCCCGCAGAACCAACAACAAAGGCAGTGGTAGTGGCTGGCATCCGCGACCACAGACCACCCATTTCTGTGAGGTTTTGAGTGTGGGTTGTATAGATTATGGAACCAGAACTCATGAATAATAGAGCTTTAGCGATCGCATGAGTTAACAGCAGCATCAAGGCTACACCCCCTTGCTGCAACCCCATCGCCAAAAATACTAACCCCATATATGCACTGGTGGAATGAGATAGTGCCCGCTTAATATCAATTTGACCTAAGGACACTAAAGTTGCACCAATTGCTGTCACCGTGCCCATGATTACCAAGGCATTGAGCGCCACTGGGGACAGAACCAACAAAGGTTGTATTTTATATAGAACATAAGCACCACCAGCCACCACCAGTGAGTTCCGTAATACTGAAGCCGGGTTCGGCCCTTCCATCGCTTCATCTAACCACAGATGCAGAGGAAATTGGGCACATTTACCCGCAGGCCCAGCAATCAATGCCAATCCTAGTAAAGTCGAAGTGACTGAATCTAAGTTAGCTGTTTGCGCCCACTCATATAAATCGGAAAAGTTCAAACTACCCGCTAAGTTAGAAAGCGCCACTACACCCATCAGCAGCAACAAGTCTCCTACCCGCTTCGTCCAAAATGCATCCCGTGCTGCTGTCACTACTAGGGGCTGTGCATACCAGAATCCTACTAACAAGTAAGTCGAAAGCGTCAGGACTTCCAAAAGGGCATAGCTGAGAAACAAAGAGTCACTCATGGCTAAACCACTCAGTGCCGCTTCAAAAAATCCGATCAGTGCAAAAAAGCGCGCCAACGCCCAGTCTTTTTCCATATAACCTAGGGCGTAGATTTGCGCTAATATACTTAGCCCTGTAATTAAAACCGTTGCCCCAATACTGACTGACGAGATTTCTAATCCAAATGATAAATCTAAATCCGCTACTTTGAACCAGTTAATTAATATAATTTCTGGCTCTTTATCCCAGATATATTGAAATATCGATAGGCTATGGGCAAAAGCGACAATAGTCGTTAACAAGTTAAAATATGCCGCAGGTCTTGGCCCTGTTTGCCGAATAATGCCCATTGCCCACGGCAAAGTTAAAATAGCACCTATTAAACCATACAAAGGTACCAACCAACTTGTTATGTAGAGAAAATGATTCATTTAAATTTCCTTTGACGACTCAGGATGCAATGTTTTGTTTTAAATGAGCTTATACAAAATATAATTTCTATATTTAGCTTGACATTACATAATTATAAAAACTGTTATGTCAAAATAAAAATATTTAATTCTTGGAGTATATTTTACTTATAGCATTGGAATTCCTACTTCTACATCGTCAATTTATATCGATCATTATAAAAACTTATATACCTTTTAGTTTATACCTACATAGATAATACAAACCAATAAAAGGCAGTTACAGCAAAATCTTCCGGCTCCGGTCACTCCTGATTAAGCGGGATTTTAGAGCTTATTAACCTGAGTTAAACCAATGTAATTAAAAAATTATAAAGCTGAATTGGCTACTCTAGCAATCCGTGAAATTTCATTAGCCAAATGCCAATATTAATTTGTGTTAAGTTTTCTTAAACACTTTTATTATAAACTATTATAGTAATTTATATTGCCAGGGACGCCAAGCTTTCTTATGCTTAATTTAGAAGTATTTTCTTAGCTCAAGATGAGCTTCCCCGTCAAAAATTTCAAACCTCAGTACTGATTGGATTAATTTTGTAGGAGTTCTGCGATGCCAATTGCAGTTGGAATGATTGAGACTAAAGGCTTTCCAGCAGTTGTAGAAGCTGCTGATGCGATGGTGAAAGCTGCTCGTGTAACATTAGTGGGATATGAAAAAATCGGTAGTGCGCGAGTTACCGTGATTGTGCGGGGAGATGTATCAGAAGTGCAAGCCTCAGTTGCGGCTGGGGTGGAAGCAGCCAGAAGAGTAAATGGTGGTGAAGTGTTATCCACCCACATCATTGCTCGTCCTCATGAAAACTTAGAATATGTCTTGCCGATTCGTTACACCGAAGCCGTAGAACAGTTCCGCACTTAAAAATCGGTTCAACAAAGTCATTAACGGGGTTGCCTTCTTGAGTACTTCTGTTGTCTAGAACTAAAAACTTTAATTAAGGGTTAGAACTAATGTCGATCGCAGTGGGAATGGTAGAAACGCTTGGCTTTCCAGCAGTAGTGGAAGCAGCAGATGCAATGGTGAAAGCAGCTCGCGTCACCTTGGTAGGTTATGAAAAGATCGGGAGTGGTCGGGTTACAGTAATCGTTAGAGGAGACGTTTCAGAAGTACAAGCTTCTGTAGCGGCGGGAGTTGAATCAGTGAAGCGAGTTAACGGCGGACAAGTCCTGTCTACCCACATTATTGCTCGTCCTCATGAGAACTTAGAATACGTCCTGCCAATTCGTTATACCGAAGACGTAGAGCAGTTCCGTGAAAATGTGAACGCTATTCGTCCTTTCGGCAGAAGACCGTAATTTGTAATGCAAATTGCCAAAGTTCGTGGCACAGTAGTTAGCACGCAAAAAGATCCAAGTCTTAGAGGTGTGAAACTACTGTTGTTGCAATTAGTAGATGAAGAAGGAAACCTCCTGCCAAAATACGAGGTAGCAGCGGATAATGTTGGTGCAGGAGTAGATGAGTGGGTACTTGTCAGCCGTGGCAGTGCCGCTCGTCAAGTTTTGGGAAATGAACAGCGTCCGTTAGATGCAGCAGTAGTGGCGATAATTGATACTATTCATGTTGAAGATCGTCTCATTTACAGCAAAAAAGACCAATATAGATAGTCATTAGTTATTAGGCATTGGTCATTAGTCACTAGTTTGAGACAAGTGGCAACAAATGACCAATGACAAATGACAAAAAGCTTAATTTAGGAGGAATCTCGCAATGGCAGTCAGCAACACGGTGGCTCCCCCAACCCCGTGGTCTAGGAACTTAGCTGAGCCAAAAATCCATGAAAGCACATTTGTACATTCGTTTTCCAAGGTTATTGGAGACGTGCGTATAGGTGCCAATGTAATCGTTGCTCCGGGAACTTCGATTAGAGCAGATGAAGGTACACCGTTTTTCATTGGTGAAAACACTAATATTCAAGATGGTGTAGTAATTCATGGATTGGAGCAAGGTCGAGTAATTGGTGATGACCAAGAGCAATACTCGGTATGGATTGGTAAAAATGCTTCCATCACCCACATGGCCCTAATTCATGGGCCAGCTTATGTTGGGGATAATTCTTTTATTGGCTTTCGCTCTACGGTATTTAATGCCAGAGTGGGTGCAGGTTGCATTGTAATGATGCACGCTTTGATTCAAGATGTAGAAATTCCCCCTGGTAAGTATGTACCTTCGGGAGCGATCATTACTAATCAACAGCAAGCTGACCGCTTACCAGATGTACAAGCGCAGGATCAGGAATTTACCCATCATGTGGTGGGAATTAATCAGGCACTGCGAACGGGTTACCTCTGTGTTGCTGATAGTAAATGTATTACATCCATTCGGGATGGATTAAAGAAATCTTCTACAAGTAATGGCATTACTGTTTTAGAGCTAGAAAGGAGTAGTGAAGTGTCGAGCAAGAGCTTGGGTGCACAAACAATAGAGCAGGTGCGCTATCTGTTAGAGCAAGGGTATAAAATTGGTACGGAACACGTAGACCAAAGGCGGTTCCGCACTGGTTCTTGGACTAGCTGCAAGCCGCTAGAAGCTAGATCAGTCGGCGAAGCAGTTGCAGCTTTAGAAGATTGTCTAGCAGAGCATAGTGGAGAATATGTCCGCCTGTTTGGCATTGACAAAGGTAGACGGCGCGTGTTAGAAACCATCATTCAACGTCCAGATGGCACAGCGCAAGCATCTGCTAGCTTTAGGGCACCTGCTGCTCAGTCGAATGGCAGCTACAAAGCTAATAGTAATAGTAATGGTAATGGTAACGGTTATGGCAGTGGGCAACTCAGTGCTGAAACCGTAGAACAGATTCGTCAACTATTGGCAGGCGGTTATAAAATCGGTACAGAACACGTAGATGAGCGGAGATTCCGTACAGGTTCCTGGCAAAGTTGTGAGCCAATTAATACTAGTTCTACAAATGAAGTAATTGCAGCTCTTGAAGACTGTATTAACAACCATCAAGGCGAGTATGTACGGTTAATTGGGATTGATACCAAAGCTAAACGTCGGGTATTGGAAAGCATTATCCAACGACCTAATGGCCCAGTGAACACATCTACATCTGGCAGCCAGAAATCATTCGCTAGTGCCAGTGCGCCAACAGCAACTGCACAAACAAAACAAACAAATAGTACCCGCTTGAGTGGCGAAGTAGTAGAACAACTACGGCAACTATTAGCTAATGGTTACAAAATTAGCGTTGAGCACGTAGACCAAAGACGGTTCCGCACTGGTTCTTGGACTAGCAGTGGCCCCATCCAGGCGAATTCTGAAAGAGAAGCGATCGCCACATTAGAAGCGCACCTTGCTGAATATCAAGGAGAATATGTGCGCTTAATCGGGATTGATCCCAAAGCCAAGCGTCGGGTATTGGAAACAATTATTCAACGCCCATAGCAGTACTAAGTCAAGAGTGCTGAGTGCTGAGGAGCCAGTGCGTTGGACGGCGAGCCGTTCTTGTTGCAAGTGGCGTTGCTGAGTATCAAGTTGACTTTCGACTCAGAACAATGACATTTAGACTTGTTTCAATTTTGAAACTGTAATCTAAAATGAAATTTACTCAGCACTTCATTACTACTCTAATTTTCTGGCTTCCGAGGTTACAATTTTCATGTCTGTGCCGCCACTGCGCCTCAGCAATAACTTTGATTCTTATATTAGTGGCGAGGTGACTATTCATCCGAGTGCGGTACTCGCACCAGGGGTGATACTCCAAGCGGCTTTAAACGGCAAGATCATCATTGGCCCGGGGGTTTGTATTGGCATGGGGTCGATTCTCCAAGTTAATGAAGGAACCCTAGAAGTAGAAGCAGGAGCAAACTTGGGAGCCGGTTTTCTCATGATTGGTCAAGGTAGAATAGGAACGAATGCTTGTGTTGGTTCAGCAACAACAGTCTTTTATTGTTCGGTTGCATCTGGGCAAGTAGTTCCACCTGGTTCAATTTTGGGAGACACTAGTCGGCGTATTGGTGCTACAGAACCGGAACCAACAACTAATGCTTCTACAGGTACGCAGGCGGCGAAGGAAGGAAAGAATTTGATCGGCAGACAAAGAAACAACGGGGTAAATAGAGATGAAAACAAGACTATTTCCTCAACTAATCTCTCTGCTGGAGTTTTCTTACAGTTCCCACACAAACCTAATTCCCAACCTCAGCCTGCTACTAATCCGACAGATGAATCTCCTCCTGTTGCAGAAAAGTCCGATTTGGGTAGTTCCAACGTAGAGGAAGCCGCAAAAGTGCCAAAAGAACTGAGCCAGGACTCACAATCCAGCCAAAATGCCACCGAATCACCCAATAGTTTTGGTACTCAAATTTATGGTACAGGGAGCATCCAAAGGCTGTTAGTCACCTTGTTTCCCCATCGGCAGTCTCTAAATGAACCAATCTCTGACGATCAGTCTGAATAAGTGTTAATTGTAAGTTGTCAGTTTCGTGAGTATCCTGGAGACTCCACATGGAAACATTTAATCAACGGGCTATTAGCACTGTTCAGGCTTCCCAACGTCGAGATAGCCTCAAGGACACTGCTTTGGGTTTAGTATCTACCCTCAGTTTTCCGGCAATAGTTGGCACAGCGGATATGATGCTGAAGTCGGCAGGGGTTCATTTAGTTGGCTATGAAAAAATTGGTGGCGGTCATTGTACTGCAATTGTTCGGGGTGGTATTGCGGATGTACGTCTTGCTGTAGAAGCTGGTGTGCAAACTGCTGAACAGTTTGGTCAGTTGGTGTCTAGCTTAGTGATTCCCCGTCCTTATCCCAATTTGGAGGTAGTGCTGCCTATTACTAATCGTCTCAGCAAACTGATGGAAGAAGGAAATTATAGCCGTTTGAGTAACCAAGCAGTTGGTTTGGTCGAAACGCGGGGATTTCCGGCGATGGTAGGAGCATGTGATGCCATGCTCAAGGCTGCTGATGTCCATTTGGCAGCATATGAAAAAATTGGTGCGGGTTTGTGTACAGCCATTATTCGTGGCTCAGTGGCAAATGTTGCGGTAGCAGTAGAAGCTGGAATGTTTGAGGCAGAACGCATTGGGGATCTGAACGCAGTTATGGTGATTCCTCGACCACTCGATGAATTAGAGCAAACATTGCCATTAGCAAGTTGCTGGATAGAAGAACGTCAACCATTAAACTTGCCAATTAATATCAAGGAGCAAGTTGCGGAAATAGAGATGCTTCAGTTGCCAGATTTAGCTCAGTTACCCGTCAAAATATTAGAAGTAGAAGAATGATGAATGGTGAATTATGAATTAGGAATGATAAATTGTGAGTAACTCTCATTCAGGATTCAGTATTCAGCATTCATCTTGAGTTGGAAGGCATCTTACGCTTTGCTTGTTGTTCTGATAATAACTTCTCCGCTCTATAAGTAAAATATCTTTATTTTAATAGCGTTGATAGAGTTTTATTGATACATAAAACTCCAATTTTTTGTGTTTTTTAATATAATTAATAGAGATTTATCTATGTATAGAACTCAAAATTTTTGTAGTATTAATGCTTCATCAATTGCAAGTATTCAGTGATACTAGATTTATATCCATAGAGTCACTATTAGAGGAGAATCTCCCTTGAACCAAGCAACACTACACCAGTTGAAGGTGTTCGAGGCGGCTGCACGGCACAGTAGTTTTACTCGGGCAGCTGAGGAATTGTTTCTCACCCAACCTACCGTTTCCATGCAGATTAAGCAACTGACAAAATCGGTCGGTTTGCCTTTATTTGAACAGGTGGGTAAGCGCCTATATTTGACAGAGGCGGGACGAGAATTATTTGCCACTTGTCGGCAAATTTTTGAAACTATAGCCCAATTTGAAATGAAAGTGGCAGATTTAAAAGGGCTAAAACAGGGGCAATTACGCTTGGCAGTGATTACAACAGCAAAATATTTTGTACCGCGTTTGTTAGGGCCATTTTGCCAACTTTATCCTGGAATAGATATCTCGCTACAAGTCACAAACCACGAACGCATCTTGGAAAGAATGATCAATAATATGGATGACTTGTACATTATGAGCCAAGTTCCAGAAAATATTGATGTGAATTGCCAACCTTTTTTAGATAATCCTTTGGTTGTCTTTGCTCCTGTTAATCATCCACTGACGAAAGAGAAAAATATCCCTATTGAACGCCTTGCCCAAGAACCTTTTATTATGCGGGAACCAGGTTCGGGAACCCGCCGTGCAGTCCAAAGCCTCTTCGAGGAACATGAAGTAAAAGCCAACGTTAAGCTGGAATTAGGGAGTAATGAGGCGATTAAACAAGCGATCGCAGGTGGATTAGGAATTTCTGTTTTATCTCGCCATACCTTAATACAAGACACATCAGAGTTAAGCATTCTGGATGTTCAACACTTTCCGATTAAGCGAACTTGGTATATGGTTTACCCTTCTGGTAAACAGCTATCTATTGTTGCTCGCACCTATTATGATTACCTTATAGATGCAGCAAAGAATTTTATAGAGCAAAACACTTCTTTTGCTTGGGGTACATTTGAGCAAGGTCAAGAATGAAGAAGGGGCTGGGGAAAGGTAGATTATGATTCAGTATTGATCAGCGGTTAATGTGGTTAATTATTCCTAGTTCTGTGCAGAATTTCCAACTTTTGAATTCAAATCTATATAATGTCTTGACGGCTAGACTTCTAACCATTAACAATTAACCAGCAGAACCATTAAAAATGGGGGAGAACTGGCAATGGTTAACCCGGAAACACCATCTTTACGCACAACAGTACAAAGCCAGATTGTAGCTGTGACAGTGTATAGTGACAAAGCTCTGGTGATAAGACGGGGAAGTGTTTCCTTAACAGGACAAGAACAGGAATTAGCCATCACCTCATTGCCAGTAACTCTAGAAACTGATTCCGTGAGAGTAAGTGGTACAGGTACGGTAGGGGTGCGCTTACTGGGAGTGAGCAGCGATCGCATCTACACTACTGAACCAGTTGCAGAACGTGTGGCACAATTGACGAGGCAGATCCGACAGCTAGAAGCAGAAAAACGCCACCTGCAAGCGCAAATAGACGCTTTGGCATTGCAGTCTAATTTTATCGAAGGCTTACGCGAAAAAACAGAAGAACCTTTTTCTCAGAGTTTGGCACGAAAAAATCTCAGTCTGAGCGAAACTTTAGATTTTCTCAACTTTTTAGGCAGCCAGTATAGTGAATATGCGATCGCTTCAGGAGAGTGCAAAAGCCAACAACAAGAATTAGAAAAGCAGTTACAAGTACTTCGCGCCTCATTGGACAAAATCCAAACACTTCATCCCAAAGAAAGTTTGAGCTTAATTGTGACAGTTGAAGTTGCTGGTGCAGGCGACTTTGAACTAGAGCTTTCCTATGTGGTGAATCAAGCGAGTTGGATTCCGCTTTATGACTTACGCTTTAGCAATACGAGCGATATTGTACATCTGAACTACCTAGCAGAAGTTACTCAAAGCACTGGTGAAGATTGGCTAGGTGTAGCTCTCACTCTTTCTACAGCTAAACCAGGATTAGGTACACTTCCACCCAAACTTGAACCCTGGTATATCAGTACCCCACGTCCAGCACCAGAATTCATGAGCCGAAGAGTCACACAATTACCAGCCATTTCCCCACCGATGGCTATAGCGGCTCAGTCTGCTCCTGCTGGTGCTGTAAATGAGCAAGAACAAGATGACTTTGCACAAAACAGTGCGATCGCCGCTGAAACTGTTGTTGCAGAAGTAACCAAAGAAGGAAGTGTAGTCAGCTTTAAACTCAACGGTGGTGGAAACATTCCTAGTGATGGCACACCACATAAAACTACGATTTTTAACGATGACTATCCTAGTAGTTTCGATTACGTAGCCATGCCACGCTTGGTCAGCTTTGCTTATTTGCAAGCCAAAGTACAAAATAGACTAGATGGTGCAACTTTATTAACAGGTAAAGCGAATATTTTCCGCGATGGTGTTTTTATCGGTACAACTCAGTTAGAGAATATTGCACCAGGGCAAGAATTCAAAATTAACTTAGGAATTGATGAAAGTTTAAAAATTGAGCGTGACTTAATTGAACGCCAAGTAGACAAAAAATTAATTGGCAACCAGCGCCGCATCATTTATAGTTATCGATTAAGAATTACTAACTTACTCAACCAAGAAACTCATCTAGAATTAACTGAGCAATTGCCAGTTAGCCGCAACGAACATATTAAAGTGCGCCTCACCCGTTGCAACCCACAAATTCAACTTGGTGAAATGGGAATTTTAAAATGGAATTTAACTATTCCAGCCCAAGAAACACAAGAATTATATTATCAGTTCGTTGTCGAGCATCCACCCGAATTAACCATTATTGGGTTAGATATTTAGACAAGATGTAAGGAGTTTGTTTATGTAGCCTCAGATTGTACTGTATTGTTGCATCACTGGATAGTTGATATTTATTCTCAATATAAGTTGAACAGCCTTTAATGGAAGCTGACATAAGTTGCTATCTAATAGCAGCCTGGGTATTTCATCTCTACTCTAAAAGCTTATTTTTATCTGAATAAATTAATTAAAAAAATCTTAGTAAACCTTTAAAAAACTGCCTTTTATTAACAGCATTTGCGTTTTATGTCTACTATTGACTCTTAACTTTGTCTTACTCAGCTTTTAAAAGAACGCTCATACGATTCTAAGACTCATTAATACTGCTGAATGTGTCTGACGTATGAACTTCTCACGACGTAACTTCTTCAAATTAGCTGGTGCAAGTGCCATTGGTGCTACGATGTTTTCTCCTCTAGAAGCCTTATATGCAAGACGTGCTAGTGGCCAAGTTGTAGGATTAACTGGTGGTTACGGCCCCTTAGCACCAAAGATGCCAGAAAATGCCGATGAACTTGTTGGTTTGGTTCGTGGTGGAATTAACTTGGGGACTACTCCCCTGCTAGAACTTCCCCCCGGTTTTAACTACACTGCAATATCAATTACTGGACAATCTATGGATGATGGGACGATAGTGCGAGGTGGTCATGATGGTATGGCTGCTTTTGTTGGCCCTAACAACACTACAATTCTGGTGCGAAATCACGAGCTAAACCCTAGTTCTGATGGGCTTAATGTGTTCCCGCGATATGACCAGATTGCAGGAGGTACAACGACGATAGTTGTTGGCCCTAACCGTCGGGTGAGAAAGCAATTTGTTTCTCTAGCAGGGACTATTCGTAACTGTGCTGGAGGGCCAACTCCTTGGGATTCCTGGATTAGCTGTGAAGAAAATCTGACTATTCCTGCCCCTAACAATACAGCCACCAAGAAGCATGGCTATAACTTTGAGGTTCCGGCAACAGCCGACATTCAGGTTGCTGATCCAGTTCCCCTTGTGGCAATGGGTCGGTTTAACCATGAAGCTGTCGCAGTTGATCCAGAAAGCGGATGGATCTATCAAACTGAAGATGACGGCAATAGCTGCTTCTATCGCTTCCGTCCTGATGTCCGTCCTACTAAATATGGCGACCTTCAGACTCGTGGTGATGGAGTGCTTGAGGCCCTTGTTATTAAAGGAATGTTTAAAGTTGATACCGGCACGAATTTTCTTCAATATAAAAACCAACCATTGGAAGTTGAGTGGGTGAAAATTGATAATGTTGATCCCCCTACTAATCTTCTTGCCACTTCTGTGCGGGTTCAGGGGCAAAATAAGGGTGCAGCTATCTTCAGGCGGGGTGAAGGTGCTTGGTATGGCAATGGCGGTTTGATCTACTTTACCTGTACCAGTGGTGGCAATGCAGGGCAAGGGCAGGTTTTTGCTTATAAACCTAACAATAATGACCCCAACAGTGGTACTATCACCCTGGTTGTAGAGTCTCCCGCTGAGAATGTACTGAATTTCCCCGATAACATTACTGTGGCTCCTTTTGGAGATCTCTTCTTGTGCGAAGACGGTAGCAATACTGAATTTGTGATCGGCGTTACCCCGGAAGGTGATCTGTATCGGTTTGCCGCAAATGCTATCAACGGCAGTGAATTTGCTGGTGCTTGCTTCTCTCCTGATGGACGCACAATGTTTGTCAATATCCAAAGTCCTGGAATTACCTGTGCGATTTGGGGCCCTTGGAACAAAACCAAAAAACGCTCATAAGGTTAATTACAACTGAGTGATAATATTGCCAAAATTTGATTAAAAAACCACAGATACATACAGATATTTATCGATGTTCATCGGTATTTATCTGTGGTTAAATCAATCGGACTTTTTGCAATCATCTTTGCACTTTATATGCTTATTTAAATGAGAAATGTATATTATTCTCTTATTTATTGGCAAGCCTATAAGCTCAATACCAAAATTTCTCCTCACTGCTACGCTAAACTTATAGCACTGAGACACTTGCTGCCATGTCTGTCGCCCAAGATTTAGCAACCCCAGAAGATGTTATATTTCCCCCAGGGGATTTATATAGTGACGAACCGCCTTTGGAAAGTGACTTACATCGTCTACAAATGACGTTGCTCATCCAATGTCTTGAGTGGTTATGGCAGAACCGTAATGACTTCTATGCGTCCGGCAATATTACAATTTACTACAGTCCACGCCAACGCAAGTCAGAAGATTTCCGGGGGCCAGATTTTTTTGTAGTGTTGGGAACTGAACGCAAACCCCGTAAAAGTTGGGTTGTCTGGCAAGAAGATGGCAACTATCCCAACGTAATTGTAGAACTGCTATCAAGTTCTACAACAGCAACTGACAAAGGTTTGAAAAAGCAAATTTATCAAGATACCTTTCGCACGCCAGAATACTTCTGGTTTGACCCTAATAATTTAGAATTTGCTGGGTTTGTCTTGGTGGCTGGTAAGTTTCAACCAATAGAAGCTAATCCCCAAGGCTGGTTGTGGAGCCAGCAACTAGAGTTATATTTGGGAGTTTATCAAGAAAAGTTACGTTTTTTTACTTTTGAAGGAGAACTAGTTCCAACACCGCAAGAAGTTGCACAACAAGAAAAGCAACGCGCTGAACAAGAAAAGCAACGCAGCGATCGCTTGGCAGCAAAACTGCGAGAATTAGGAATTGATCCTGATACTATTGTGTGATGTTACTGTATTGTTCTCTAACGTAAAACTAAGTCAGTAATTAATGGAGCATGATCAGAATTAGCATTTGCTCCTGTGTCAACTCTAGCAACACGAAACTCCTTACTGACTAAGCAGTGATCAATCGGGATATTCATCAGTGGAATTAGCCAGCTTGGTAAATGTACGTGAGTGGCTGGTCGTGGCCAGCTAGGTAAGATACCAAAACCTAAGCGAGTATTATGCAATTTTGTTTTGTTAATAAATCTACGGTAATAAGGCGACCAGGGTGTTAAGTTAAAATCTCCCATTAATATCAATGGTTGATTAAGTTCTTGAATATAATTACTCAATGCCGCTACCTGGAGATTACGTCTGTGGAAATTCTTACGTGTCACAGGTACTAGGGGATGAGTTCCAATTAACTTAATAGGCTTTTTATCTACTTCTAAGGTTGCTATAAGATTATGACCTCCTTTGCTGTTAAAGTTATCTGCTTTCGCATCTTTAATCGGTAAGCGGCTAAGAATAGCAAGACCACCACCAGGGCTTCTGAAAGTATAAGGCAAAGTATCTTTTAACCCAGCTTTTAAACTTTCAACTGCACCTTGATCAACTTCCAGAAACAAAGCTACGTCAGGGTCACTATTTTGCACTACATTAATAACTTGGTTGTGATTATTATTTTGAATATTAATATTAAAAGATATAAGTCGAATTTGTTTAGTTGCATTAGCATTAATAGTTACTTGTTGTGAATGAGGTAGATACCAAGGAATCACCTCAATCAAATTCAGCCCAACAATCAATAAAGCTGCAAGAACTATTATTTTACTTTTGAAATGACGTGTTCTCCAAAGAAAAATTAAAATACTACTAACTATTAGCGATAGAATAAAATAATGGACTCGGAAATGAGTTATGAGTTCTAATGGCCAAAACCAAGCAATGTAACTACCTAAAGATAATATTCCTAAAATTAACAGTGTGGCGATCGCTACAATTAAAAGTATTCTTTGATTCATAGATTAATAGATTTCATCAAACTTGGGCTTATGAATTAACATCAATTACAATTAGCCGTTTTTCGGAAGCTGGTGTAAAGTTGTCAGCTAAATTATGCAAATGTTGAGAAGTTATTACCTCAACAACTTAAAACCAATCGGAAACCTTTCAACAATACTGTAATTATCAAGCTTGTAGTTTCATTTACTCCCGCACTGAACAACAGCAGCGATTTAAAAGGTGGGAGAGGCCAGGGCAAACGCATCTAAATTTTGGCAAAGTGTTACGGATAAACTGGCAGACGGGTGAGGAGAGGAATTGTGCTTGGCGGCTTGCGGTGAGACGATGACGCTTTGAACTGATTGAAACGGCCAACATCTGGAGCATTCGCTGTGTGCGATCGCTAAAAATGATATTCTCATTCTCAAAGTAAAACATAGCCAGAGCCTATTCAGTTCAAGCCCAAAATCGCCATAGAGCGACCACTTTGCACAGATGTCCGATACACGAATAGACCGCACGAAGCGACATAAGTTAATAGATATTTTGACGATCGCCATCATATAAAACAGAGGAATTTGGGCATGGTCGTCATGAAACCCGCCATTATCTGATGTTATCTGATATTCAAAGGAGACTTTACCTGGATTCAGTCTGGACAAAATCAAATAGCGTTAGCATGGTAGAGTCTGTTCGGCAAGGAAATGGTGAAACAACAGTTGAAACTCGTTATTTTATCAGCAGCCTTAAGGAGAATGCTGATTAGTTCGCCCGCTCAGTCCGCAGCCATTGGGGAATTGAGAATTCACTACATTGGGTATTGGATGTAGCATTAAACGAAGATAACTGTCGTATTAGAAAAGATAATGCACCATAAAATTTTGCAGTTTTGCGCCACATCGCAGTTAGTCTGTTAGGTAAAGAAAAACGTGTGAAGGTAGGAGTGAAAAATAAACAATTTCTAGCTGCGATGGATAATCAGTATTTAGCAACGCCCTGGTCTACTATCTAGTTATCAAACTCAATTTCAAATTTTTCGCAGAATCACTAAAAAATTTTTTCAAAGTTAATTTTCAAAATGATTTTTAACTGCTACAACCAGGTAGAGCGTCCTTTGGCTATAGGATTTCATTCTTTGTCAACTTCAACTCTGTCTTCTGGCTGAAATATGAAGTTTTTAATAATGTAAAATCCCCGCGAAAAATTTAATTTTGGGAACGATATCACAATAGAGGCGAAAAGCAAAACCAATAGCGCGATTTTGTCTAGGTTTTGCCGCAGCTTTTAACTTTGACAAAATTGAAATAAAAAAGGGTATAGACAATGAAGACAATGCGTGAAATTGCATTCATATTCTCGCTAGCTGCACTGTCGAGTGTGTCTTTGTCATCGGCAAATGCTTTAGCTAAAGCTCCTCTGTCTGACTCATTCAAGGTGTCAGAAGTCGTGTCACTCCAGCCAACACCTCAGCGACCAGTATTCCGAAAGCAAGAGCCTGTGCCACATAAAGTAACTGTAGCTCAATCCGTCGCATCCTTTCCTCTGACAGGTTCTTCTACAGAAGAAGAAGTTGGACGTGAGCAGTACATGCAAACGAACATCACTATATCCAATACAGGTCGCATTGATGGTGTTACAGCAACACGAACTACAAGAAAAACGAACGGCTTTGTTGGAGTTGTGGAAGTAATACTTACCGATAAAGACGGTAATATTTTGTTTATTACACCGCAACAAAGATTTGCCGTCGAAGGCCGATTCATACCTGGGCCTAGCAAAAGAACTGATCGGTGGCAGGTAGACATACCGGCAGAAGTATTAAATCAAGTTAGCGGATACGTAATTGCCCAGAGAAATTCAAACGCCCCATCTTTCAATGCAACTGCCGAAAAAATCAGGGATCTCATCAAAATATTCCTCTAAACCAAAACAAAAATCCCAACAATTTCAAAGGAAACTCTGCATAAACCTTAGTAAGGCATATATACACAGGTACGGTATAGGATGTTTAGCACAAAGTGAGTCTCCAGAACCCTAATGTTGAAGTGTAAAACTCAAGCTAACTTTAATGGATTGACCATGAAAATTAACTTTGGAAAGACAATCAAGATTAATTTGGCTTTGACAGCATTTCTATTAGGTTCATCTGCATTTATCATTGCTAATACAGCAAACCCAAGTTATGCCTGATCAAGAGAATGTTTTGGTAAATTTACCAATCTTTTTTCTACTTTAACATCAAACTTCCTCCTATAACTTTATTTAAATTCAGATTTTATAGGTTGGATGTTTGCAGAGTAATCTACCCAATACTGAAAGTTTATTGGGTAGATTACTATCAAATGTTTAAATTTAGAGATTAATGCTATGGATCTTCAGGAAAAACCCATTTTGGCGGTTCTGACATTTTTTTCCGCAGTCGTTCTTCCGCCAACTCCAGCATTTTATCTAAAGAAGTCTCTTCAATAAATTGTGCGGCAGCTTCTCTAAACTCAATATTGGGGCATTTATCCCCTAAAACACAACCGTTAACGCAGGCTTCAGCGCAGTTAATCTTCTGCTCCACAGTGAATTCCTCTCTACTTAGAGCGTTTATTGACCCTCCAGATAAATTTTACCTTGCCACTTGTCATCCTATTAGTTTTAATACCTACCATTTAAATAGAGTCCCTGATGAGCGGACTCCTGCTACGCTAACCATGTATATGCAATGTTTTGCTTGAAAGGGCGCTCATGTCGGAAGTTTTTGCTACTACTGGAACCATCGCCGCGATCGCTACTGCTGTTGTTCCCCAACAGGGTAGCGTTGGCATTGTGCGGGTATCTGGTTCCCAAGCGATTGCGATCGCCCAAACTATTTTTCACGCACCTGGGCGTCAGGCTTGGGAAAGTCACCGCATTCTCTACGGTTACATCCGCCATCCTCAGACGCGAGAACTGGTGGATGAAGCTTTGTTGCTGATTATGCAAGCACCACGTTCTTACACCCGTGAAGATGTGGTGGAATTTCATTGCCATGGGGGAATTATGGCAGTGCAGCAAGTTCTGCAACTATGTTTGGAAAATGGCGCAAGACTCGCACAGCCAGGAGAATTTACCCTCCGCGCCTTTTTGAATGGACGATTGGATTTGACACAAGCCGAAGGTATTGCCGATTTAGTAGGAGCGCGATCGCCCCAAGCTGCCCAAACTGCCTTAGCTGGTTTACAAGGAAAATTAGCTCATCCTATCCGTCAGTTACGCGCTAACTGTTTAGATATTTTGGCAGAAATCGAGGCTCGTATCGATTTTGAGGAAGACTTACCTCCGCTGGATGATAAAGCTATCATATCAGCAATTGAAAACATAGCCGCAGAAGTTACCAAGCTATTGGCAACCAAAGATAAAGGTGAACTACTCCGCACAGGATTAAAAGTGGCAATTGTGGGGCGGCCAAATGTTGGTAAGTCGAGCTTGTTGAACGCTTGGAGCCGGAGCGATCGCGCCATTGTCACTGACTTACCCGGTACAACCCGCGATGTTGTGGAATCCCAGCTAGTTGTCGGCGGTATACCTGTACAGGTGTTAGACACAGCTGGCATTCGAGAAACAGCAGACCAAGTAGAAAAAATTGGTGTAGAGCGATCGCGTCGTGCCGCAAGTGCAGCTGATTTAGTATTGTTGACTATTGATGCTTCAACGGGTTGGACTGATGGCGATCAAGAAATTTATGAACAGGTGCAACATCGCCCGTTGATTTTAGTAATTAACAAAATTGACCTTGTAGAAACCGAATTGATTACGTCTTGCCATTATCCAAACACAATTCACCAAGTTGTCACCACAGCAGCATCTCAAAATCAAGGTATTGACGCTTTAGAAACAGCAATTTTAGAGATAGTTCAAGCTGGAAAAGCCCAAGCTGCTGATATGGATTTAGCGATTAACCAAAGGCAAGCAGCAGCATTAACTCAAGCTAAAATTTCACTAGAGCAAGTGAAAACGACAATTGCCCAGCAGCTACCGCTCGATTTTTGGACAATTGACTTAAGGGGTGCGATTCAGAGTCTTGGAGAAATCACTGGTGAGGAAGTGACAGAATCAGTACTTGACCGGATTTTTAGTAGGTTTTGTATCGGTAAATAATCCATTAGTTAATAATATGGAATACCCTCATATGATGTCCGGCAAATCACCCTGAATATGTCATTGCGAGTGGAACGAAGTGAAACGACGCAATCGCAAAGTTTTTGGGATTGCTTTGCTTCGGTCGCAATCACGGTTATTTAAACGGGCATGATATCACAACTAATCTAATATTTATATGTCTTTTATCGATGAAAGTAATCATGTCAATGTATTGATTGTGGGAGCTAGCCAAGGCATTGGTTTGGGTTTCGTGAAAAGATTGCTGACAGATGACAGAATAGCCAAAATTTATGCAACTTATCGCCAACAAGAATCAGCGGGTGAATTAATAGCTTTAGAAAACAAATATCCTGAGCAATTAATATGTTTGCCGCTGGATATTACTGAAGAGTTGCAGATTTGTGAATGTGTACAGAAAATACGTACCCAAGTTAACAAGCTGCACTTGGTAGTCAACTGTGTAGGAATTTTACATGACGAGACTTTACAACCAGAAAAAAGCTTAAGACAGCTAAATTCAGAAAATTTATTACGCTACTTTCAAATTAACAGTATTGGGGCTGTATTGTTAGCTAAACACTTATTACCTCTATTCAAACATGGAGAACGTAGTGTGTTTGCTAGTATTTCTGCCAAGATTGGTAGTATTGGCGATAACCAACTTGGTGGCTGGTATGGTTATCGTGCTTCTAAAGCTGCACTGAATATGTTTATGCGAACAGCAGCAATTGAGTACAGCAGAAGCAGTCCTAAAACTTTGGTAGTGACGTTACATCCTGGTACAACCGATACACGGCTTTCTCGTCCGTTTCAGGGAAATGTACCAAAAGAAAAGTTATTTTCGATAGAACGCACCGTTACCCAATTGCTGAGTGTCATCGAACAACTTCAGGAAGGCGATAGTGGGCAATTTTTCTCGTGGGATGGGAGTCGGTTGCCTTGGTAGCTGCGTTACGCTGGTGCTAATGAAACCTATATCACTTGTAACCAAAGCGTATGAAGTTTTTTGTTCCAGCAGCTAAGGATGATGTCAAAGCGGAGCAGGTATATAGCGCTATTGCTAATTCTGTCAAAGCACCAGTAACCGAAAACCGGATTTGGAAGTTACGCTGGCGTCACACCGAAATAGATATGGAATGCGAGGTAGGAAAACCTTTACCATCCTATTTTTCAACAGGAAAAGAACTGGTGCTTGCAATCTTTGATTGTGAAAACTTGTATAAAATTTGTACTCTTAGCCGTGGAGGAGTAAAGGGAGAGCCTATCTTGGCTGCAAAAAACTCTCACTCTTCAGCAACGTATTTTTCAGAGAATGTCAACAACTGACTTTGCATTTAAATCGGTAACTCGCCTCATATTGTGGTTAAAAAAAGCGATAGCCTATTTGATAAATGTGTAGTGGTTCATCGTATTAATTATGAGGAGATTGAGGAACAAACGGCGAAGTACGCAAAGTACACGAAGAAAGAGAAAGAAGAAAATAAATTGAATAGTTAGTTTACCTCACAAAATTAATGTGATAGATCAGTAGATTATACCAATTTGAAAAAAGACGACAATTTTGTGATTTCCATAAGGTTACAAAGCGAAAAAAGTATTAATGATTTAGGAGGTCTAGCATTGAGGATTGGAAAGGCAATAACTTATTTATTAGAAGTAGATGCGATCGCCTCAATTAATACTTCTGGATCAACTGGTTTGGAGATATACAATTGAAACCCTGCTTCCAAAGCTTTTTGTTGATTAATCTCCCCGGCATAGGCAGTTAAGGCGATCGCTGGGATGTGTCCTCCTTGTTCTGGTGGCATGGCTCTAATCTGACGTAGCAATGCGTAGCCATCGATTTCTGGCATCCCAATATCAGCTAGTAAAATATCGGGCACTTTTTGATTGAGTGCCTGTAGTGCCTCTCGTGCAGAGGCTACGCAGATAACGGTAGCACCCGCTTCCTCTAAAATGAAAGCGGCTAATTCCAAGTTGTCTACTTCGTCATCCACGGCTAAAACCTGAATTCCCCGCAAAGTCTGCGTGCTTTGTGTCAATGTTTTTGCCTCCGTTGTGGAAGTCGGTGTGAATAGCAGTGGTAATCTGAGTGTAAAGGTAGCTCCCTGTTCTTCTCCAGGGCTTTCAGCTTTAATAGTTCCTCCATGCAGTTCTACAATGTGGCGGGCGATCGCTAGTCCTAACCCTAAACCGCCAAAGGTGCGAGTAATACTACTATCAGCTTGACGGAAGTAATCGAAGACATAAGGTAAAAATTCAGAACTGATACCTTTACCGGTGTCTTTGACTTGAATTTGAGCGTATAAATCAATTGTCTCTAATTCAACTTCAACTTTACCCCCTGTAGGAGTGAATTTCACCGCATTCGAGAGCAAATTCCATAAAACTTGCTGCAAACGAGCCGCATCGCCTAAAACTTTAGCTTCATCCGATGCAAAATTAATTTGAATTTGAATAGCTTTGGCTTCGGCAGCTAAACGTACCGTTTCAATAGCCGCTTCAATAACCGCTTTTAAGTTAACCTGACAAGAATTTAAAGTCAGCTTGCCTTGTAAAATGCGAGAAATATCCAGCAGATCTTCAATCAATTCGGCTTGTAACTTGGCGTTGCGCTCGATGGTTTCTAGGGCTAATGCTGTTTTATCAGTATTAAGTTTGCCGTTTCGCAGCAATTTAGCCCAACCCAAAATCGGATTTAGTGGTGTTCGCAGTTCGTGAGAAAGGACAGCGAGAAATTCATCTTTCGTCCGGTTTGCTGCTTCAGCTGTGGCTCTAGCAAATTGTTCGGCTTCGTAAAGTTGGGCACGGGCGATCGCACCAGCAGCTTGCTGACATAAAGCCAAAATAAACGCTCGCTGATCTTGATTCAGGGAAGAAAATTCACTAAAGCCAAGGGTGATTCCTCCCACTGCTCGACCCTCAACCATCAGAGGTAAGGATATCCAAGTGGTGTAATTATAGCTAGCATAGGTATCTACCAAGTGAGGATAGCGACTGACTCGCTCATCTGTCGATTCTTCCCAAATAGGTTGCCCACTACGTATAGCGTCTGATAGAGGATTTGATGACGCAATTGCAACCCGACGCCATATCTTAACGATATCTGCTTGGAAACCAACAGAGTGGATGATTTCAAATTCGCTGCCATTCTCACACACAACTGCCACTAAAGCAGCGGCGGCATTAAGTACAGCAAGGCTCTGTTCTACAATTACCTCGGCGACTTGAGTGGGTGTCAGCGATTCTGATAGGGCGGCTGTAACCAACTGTAGACGAGCGCTACGATCGGCAGTTTGCTCGGCTTGTTGCCGTGCTAGTCTTGCCTGTTGATAAAGTCGAGCATTAGCGATCGCCATCGCTGCCCGGTCTGCTATATCTTGTAATAACCTTGGATGGTCATTGCTATAAGGATATCCAGGTTGCTCCCGTGAAATGCCCAGTGTGCCAATGATTTGTTCTTGCACTTTCAACGGTACAATCAACAGACTGTAAATGCCAAAGCGATCTAAATAAGGCAAATATTCTTGGTTCACAGAATCCCGAATCTGCTCCTGTGATACAACTGGCAAGAATATCGTCTCACCTGTCTGTGCCACTCGTCCCGCCATCCCATCAGTGATATGACGCGGATGCTCTAGCAGTTCACCAAGAAATTCCCGCACTTCTGGATTGATATGGTAAAACGAAACAGTCTCTAGCCATTGTTTATCTTCAGATAACAAACTTAAAACACATGAATCACCTGTCAAATCGCTAATTAGCCGGGTGATTGTGTCTAACACAGTTTGCAAGTCTAACCTCGCTGCGGCAAAAGTTTGCGATGCCAAAGCTAGAAGCTGTTCTCGTTGCTCGGTTCGTTTGCGCTCATCAATATCTGTTGCTGCTCCTAACCAGCCAACGATACTGCCATTTTCGGCTTTAATCGGAACGATTTTATTTAAGTGCCAGTGATAAACACCATCAAACCTTCTGATTCGGATCTCTATTGAGTAGGCATTGCCGTCTATTAACGCCTCAGTCCACCGCTTAAGAATTAAAGGAAGATCATCAGAATCAAAAGCCTGTTGCCAGCCGTTACCTTGGGTTTGCTCTAGGGTTAGCCCAGTGTAGTCAATCCAACTTTGATTGCAGTAATTAGTAACACCATCGGCATCAGTCATACATACAAGTTGCGGCAAAGATTCTGCCAAAGAGCGATAGCGTTCTTGGCTCAACCGCACAGCTTCCTCGGCTTGTTTGCGCTCGGTAATATCTAGATACGCCCCAATTACACCTCTGACTTTGCCCTCCTCGTCCCAAATCGGAACTGCCCTGCCATAGATATACCGCACTACGCCATCTTCAAAGACAATTTCTGCTTCTTCGCATACCTCTTGTCCAGTTTGTCCGGCTTTTTGCAAGGATAATTCTTGTGGTGGGACTTCTTGACCATTTCGCTGCGTCTTAAACTTGAAGGGATACACGCCATCTTTAGGCGTGGCGGTAGCAACTGAACCAGGCCTTGCCCGGATCAACTCATAGGCAGCCCGGTTCACAGTTACCTGATGGCACTCAGGATCGTGGGCAAGCCAAACAGCAACTGGGGCAACTTCCATGAAAGCTTCTAATTCTTGTGCCCGTGCCCTTGCCTGTGTCTCGCTTGCTTTTAGGGCTGCTTCTGCTCGTTTGCGGACAGTAATATCATGGGAGATGCCTATGACTTGACGAGGTGAGCCGTTCTCGGTACGAGTGAAGATTAAATCCCGGCTCCAAAGCCAGCGCCATTCCCCGTTGCTATGCTGCATCCGATACTCCCGCTCAATGATTTCCCCATCTTCTGCATGATGAAAGCGCTCTATGTGGGCAGCAAGCGTGGCGAAATCGTCTGGATGCATGAGTTGGGCAAATAACTGATTGCCTATTGCTTGCACTTGTGCGGGAGTGTAACCCAGAAGTTCACCTATCTGCCGATTTACGTAGACATTGCGCTGCTCAATCAGATCGTAAATGTATAAAATACCAGGCGTGGCATCAGCAACTTGTTGAATGAAGCGTTGGTTTTGCTGGAGTTGCACCTCGATTTGCTGGCGATCGCGGAGCGCAGCTTGCTGTTCTCCAATATCCTGAAACACCATGACGCAGGTTGCCGGGTGATCGTGCATTGCAGGTAAGATATCAGCATGGACAAGCAGTGAGTAAACGCCTGTCGGTGTGTGCCAGTTAATCTGTGCTTTGTGAATTTTTTCCCCTCTTGCTACCCTGGCTGTCGGCAGTTGATCGGGTGGGATAAATTGTCCTGTAGCATCGGTGCAGTAAAACTCTGCATTATACTCTCTAGCAAAGCGATCGCTAGCAATTTCACCTCCTGCCATTTCATTTGCAGCTTGATTCGAGAAAATGAAGCAAGCTGTCTCTGGTTCAATAAACACTAGGGGGATGGGCAACAGATTCAGTACTGCCTCTAGCCATTGGCGTTGATTTGCTACTTCTTGTGCCTGCTGTTCGAGTAATTGTTCCAATTGCTTGCGGTCATTAATATCGGTGCAAGTACCAAACCACCTTATAATCTTGCCTGTGCGATCGCGTTCGGGAGTAGCACGTGTCAAATGCCACCGATAGGAGCCATCTGCAATTTTCAAACGGCACTCTATCTGGTAATTGTTACCTGTAGTCAGCGTTGCTATCCAGGCATTGATGCATTGCGGTAAATCATCGGGATGAACCAGTGCCTGCCAACCTTTTGCAACTATTTGTTCCAAGTTAATGCCAAAGGCAATAAAAGCTTGCTGATTGAAATACTCCCATTCACCAGTAGCTTTACACGTCCAAACTATTTGGGGAATAACATCAATAATTTGGCGAAACCGTTCTTCAGTTTGATGCTGAACTTCTCCATCTCGCCGATCATCTTCCGCATCCATATTGGGGTTTGGGGCTGCCGCAATTTTACTGTTGCGTTCGCCTAACTCGTTGCCAGCAGAACTCGATTCCAAGCTCCGAGCATAGCGTTCCACCAGCTCAGAACGGGAAATGCCGCGTTGACTCGCCTCCTGCTTCAGAATCTGCCAAGCTGTTTGAGTCAGCGATAGATTAACTGCTTGCTTCGATTCCGATCCCCAATTGTGAGTAAATTTACCACTTCTATCACGCTTCACTCAGGTACTGCCCGTATACCTATATGGCTGAGATTATTAAATCATATAGCTAATTTTTTTAAATCTGACTATTTTCCTTGAATGAATCTACCTTAAGAAGGACTACAAACCCTAAGCGTAACTGAGCAAGAGATGAGGGGGTAGGGGAGCAGGGGAGCAGGGGAAGAGTTATAACTGGAAGCATCTCCCTCAAAGACTCATTCATCTCCCTCAAAGACTCATTCATCTCCCTCAGAGCCTTGTTCATCTCCCTCAAAGACTCATTCATCTCCCTCAAAGACTCATTCATCTCCCTCAAAGACTCATTCATCTCCCTCGAAGGCTCATTCATCTCCCTCAAAGGCTCATTCATCTCCCTCAAAGACTCATTCATCTCCCTCAAAGACTCATTCATCTCC